>MWYU01000107.1 GCA_002050375.1 Chitinophagales bacterium 62-2 | reverse complement strand
ATATTCACCCAGGTTGAATCAACGTCTGCAGCTTGTAAAAGAGGGTCTATTCGTTCTGTAGTAAAAACACAAGAAGTGCTAATTAGTTCAGAATTTAGAAAGGAAAGCCGGCATTTAGATGTCAAAAGTGGCAGACAGCTCCGAAAAAGTTTGCGGCACAAAGCTTATTCCAAAGTAAAAAGGAGGTATTGGTAAACTAATAAAGCCCGGGTTAAAAATTAAAAGTCAAACAAAACTGTTTTATGAAGCTTTGTGCAGCTCAATAACGAGTTCCTCACCTACCAAAAAGTAATAAACGTTTTGTAATTGATGCAGGTATTCCATCTTCTTAAAAAGGATGGCTGCGTCAATAGTGAATTCAAATATTCCCGGTTTAATCTCGAAAATAGTATACCTCGATTTCTTGAAAAAAGGTATTGGTTCGCCATTTACAATAGGTCTTTTAAATCCACTATTTTCTAAGAGATCAATAGATAGTGGTATAGGCATGTAATGAGCTTCAATAGCATCAGCCTTTTCTGCTAATTGAAGAAAAGGGAAATCACTTGCGTTAATAGCAACAACTTCCCACTCCGATTTGTCCTTGATTTTATATTGAACAAGATTGCCTATTCTAAATTCGTATGCTTTTATCATGTGCTACTTTAGAAATATGATTGTAAATTAAAAATAGTAATGTAGCTAATTTAAATACAACAATTACATAAAAGCAGTGTTCATTTAGCAACGATGACTGGCATAGAGAAAGTAAACCTTTGTATTGCTATTTCAACTAATCGTTGGGGGTGTTGTCTTAATTTTTAAGCAAGTCCTTGTCCGAAAAAGTTATCTCCTTATATTTGCACCCCGAGAATAACGGCCCCGTAGCTTAACTGAATAGAGTATCTGACTACGGATCAGAAGGTTCCAGGTTTGAATCCTGGCGGGGTCACCACACAGGATTGAGCAGCATTATTGCTGCTCTTTTCATTTGCTGAACCGCTGAAATCCTTGCCGGTATTGCATAGTAGCGTTAGAACCTCATTCGGTTCCATGGTTTGAAAAGTATTATTAGAGAATACCAGTTTTTCAGGGAATATCAAACCAAGCATTTTCTGCCTGTTTTCAATGTTTGCTGTACAATAATAATCTTTCAGATTGCTTAACAACGAAATCCCATACTTATAATATTCTTGAAAGCCGGTTTCTGTTGCTTTCAATTCGGCAATCTTATTACGCAGTTCAGAATTTTCCCGAGAAAGGTTTTCTTTGATACGTTTGTAATCAAACTTGTCTAAATCATCATTAATAAACTTCTTAGCTGATTTATCCATCAACTCCATATTGTTATCTATTTCCTGCTGTAGCTTCTTAATTTCAGCATCCCTGTCGCCTTGGTTTGCTTTAAAAACATCTGCCATAATAGCCAGGTATAAAGAAGCCATTTCAGGCTTAATAGAAATATCTCCAAGCCATATTTCAAAAGCACGGTGTGCAACTTCGTTTTTATGCCGCTCCTTACACCCTTTAGTGCAGTGGTAATAATAATATTTACCGCCATTACCTTCACCAGAGCTACCGGTTAATGCTTTGCCGCATCTTGGACAAATCAAATGACCACGAAGCGGATAAGTATCACTGATAACTAAATATACTATGGATTGGAAATCCATAGGTTTAAAGGCAGTGACTGAAAGTCATTTGATTTTGCTGTAAACAGCATTAAAAACTGTAAACTGAAAGTTCATTGAAACTATTCTAGAATGAAAT
>MWYU01000031.1 GCA_002050375.1 Chitinophagales bacterium 62-2 | reverse complement strand
ACATTACTAATACTATTTTCTTTCTGACGATTTTTGTGGCTAAAATTGCCACGACCTTCAGGTCGGAGGGTCATAAAAAATACAGGTATTGGCTTTAGCCAAAACTCTTTCGAATGGAATGGTATAATAGCTTAAACTCTTTGCTTATTAAATGACGATTTTCCTTGCCAAACGAAATGCTGAATACTTTGGTTATGCCTATTATGCTTAGTTCTTTGGCTAAAGCCTGTTATTTATTATTATTTATCCACAACCTGAAGGTCGTGGCAACTGTACTTAATCATAAAGGCGCTTTGCCTGGAGTATGTTCAAGTATCTGGTCAATAAAACGATATGCTTCTATACGGCTTTCTACCGGGAAATCATGACCTGCATCAGGATAACGTACCTGCAGCTTCTCTTCAACTCCTAAAGCACGGTATACTCTTGCTATAGCAGCAATCCCTTCTCTTACACCCTTTACATCGAAATTATTATCCTTTAACGGAGAAACAGAGAAAAATGCACGGGGAGCAATGGCAGAAATCACCTCATCAAAATCGAAAGGTATTTTCTCCGGATCAAGTTTGTATTTATCACGCAACAGTGGCATATATACCTTTTGTGCCCAGGGTGCTAAACGATTACCATTTTTTCTGACAGCTTCTCCTCCAGCGTTATAATAATCCATTTGCGTCCAGCCGCAGCTTGATACTATTACTTTTAAGCGGGTATCAAAAGCACCTATAAACATTGCATTGTGTCCACCAAGTGAGTGACCTGTTACACCGATACGTTCCGCATCAACATCGTCTCTTGCCTGCAGCAGATCAATGCAGCGCATGTGATTAAAAATACCCTTCATGGTTCCGGATTTATACCGGTCATTATCAAAGTCATAATCTTTCAAGTCTCCGAAACCGGGGTAGTCAGGCGCAATAACAACATACCCCCTTTGAGCCAGTTCCTTAGCATGGGCACGATTAGGTTTAGCGCTCTGCCCGTCGACTGATCTTTTTCCAATAGGGTCTGTCTCGTGCAAAACAAGCATTGCCGGAAGCTTTTGTGGCGTACCTTTTTGCAAAGGAATAAATAAATAAGCGGGAAGTCTTTCGTTTTCTGCTACAGTAAAATTTATAGTATAGCGGGTGTAAGTATCTTCTTTCACGCTGTCCGTGACCCGGATATCAAGTGGAGGTAACCCAGACCGTTGCGGAAGCTTACCCATGGCCTTTTCCATATTCTTAAGAATCCGTTGCCGCTTTTTTTCATCCCACTTCTTAACTATGGTGTCGCCATACCTTTTGAGCCCCGAGGAATCTGTGTAGGAAAGCAAGCCAGGGTTATGGGCATAGCCTGTGTTATATACACATATAATGAACAGTATAACGCTTATTATTTTTTTCATTTTTATAGCAGCGGTTCTTTACAGCACTCTAATAAAGCAAATGGTTGCAAATGTGCAAACCAAATTGTTGATCACTGTTTTTCTCTTGCCCCGGCATTTATGCCTATTGTAACGACACATCTTTTTCTTGTTCTATTGCTCCATAGGAGTTTCCTGCAATAAGATTTCAAGGAGGCTCCTATGGAGCCTAAAACATCACTATCACTCTTTCTCTATAAACCCGATGCTCCTACGGAGCAGATCAGCTTGTTTGATGCACCTCTTCGTTTATTCATACGTGGTATCTTTAGTGGTATCATTATTTGTGTCCTAATGGAGGCATCCACTACCGGAGTTTTAATCTTAAAAATGAACACTGCAAACT
>MWYU01000116.1 GCA_002050375.1 Chitinophagales bacterium 62-2 | reverse complement strand
ATTCAAAAGATGCACTTTGTTTTTCTTTATTCTTAAACCGTATAAAAATAAAAACGACTGCAACAACGAATAAAATAACGGTAATAAAATATGTAAACTTTTTATTCATAGTGAATGTGTTATGCAACTTAAGATTTAATTAAATAACAAGCCCGTAGTTTTTAAGCTACGGGCCTGATAAGCATTTTTTTTATTCTGCTTTAACCAAAGGCAACGTCTGTTTTACAACTCCATTTTTACTAACAGAAATGTAATAAGAACCTTTTGTTAGAGATGCAGCATTCCAGTTAAGGGTATAAGTGCCTGCATTTTGTTTTTTGTTGGCTAATACTTTCATCGCTTTCCCTGATGCATCAACTACTGTAATTGTAATTTGTGAGGGAGCATCTACTTTATATTGTAAAGTGCTGTTTGCAACAACAGGATTTGGCGAAGAAGTTGCCATAACTTCTGGCGCAGCCACGCCTATTCCTAACTTCTGAGTTACCGGAAAGCTTCCCATTTTTTGCTTTTGTGTCATTTGATCTTCATCACAATCGCAAATGTGTAAACCTGAATATGGGGTTTGTACAAAGGGGAACTCGGTCCTAAAAGCCGTATCATTCTTTTCAACCCCTGTAGTATAAGTATATACATCTAAGAGATCCTTAGTAACAGGGTTGGTACCATCAAAATCATCGTACCATAAACCAAGTGCAGCCATAACTATACCACCCACTGCCTGCAATTCAATGCGGACAACATCATCCTCTAACCTTCTTCCATTAGGGAAGCCATCCATGTTAGGGATATTCTGAAGTTTAGTATCGCCATTAAAACGTGGATCAGTCAACCCTAAAACAGCAGCCTGAACCAGGCCTAAAGAACTAAAATCAGGACTGTTTCTCGGTGTCACCGGAACAGCCATATTTAGCCTGAGCATATCGCCACCATTAGGTAAAAAATTATTTACAAAAGGCTTTCCAACTGCTAAAGGGTTTCCGTTTTTGCCTGTAGCTAACTGGTATGGTGCCAGGTTAGGTACACCTGTATGAAAGATCGGCCATAAATCTAAAGAACGGGGAGAACCTGGCGCAGGTAATAATAATGATCCAAAGGCAGCTTCAGATAAAGCAGTTCCATCAAGTGCTGGGTTACCTTTAAGGTTATATAACCCCATTTTATTATTGTTGAAATTATAGGTGCCTAATGACTTGCTTTGAATACGAAGTGGACTAAATGCAGGAACATTATCACCAATAAAATCATCTTTCATAAAAAGACCTAACTCAGGATTGTAAAAATACTTTCCAAAAACGTTTAAATTAGCAAGGTCCTGATAAGGAGTTAAACTGTTCCAGTAATCTTTGTGACCAATGGGAATAACTGCTTCGTTAGTTAAAGGCATTCCCAATCTTGAAACCTGAACCCAGCTGCCTGAATGTGAAGAAGTTCCATCACCATTTAGCGTTTTCATTTTCTGCCTGCTTGCACTGGCCCAAACGCCTATTACGTATTCAGGATCTAAAATATTTTTAGCCTTGTATACATTTTGATGATTTTTTTGCAATGTGGTAATATCAATTTCCATTGCAATGGTTGATACGTTAAGACATTTTAAACCATCAACAGGACGGCCTGATTGGCGCGGTGCATCAGCAATATCAAAAATTCCTCCAAGATCAACGAAAAAAGGATCTTCGATAGGACCTGCATACACTCTTTCCCCTGTGCTTGCAGTCATTCTTGCATCCATCATCCTTTTGGTATAATC
>MWYU01000749.1 GCA_002050375.1 Chitinophagales bacterium 62-2 | reverse complement strand
TTATTAAACCGACCCCTGCAAACTCTAATTCCTTATAACCAAATTGAAATAAGAATTGTTGTCGCGCCTCATGCACAAGAGATAGGAAAGAATCGTTACCAACATGACCACCATAATTTAAATCGGTAATACGTATTTTAATTATAGTTGAAAAGGGGAAATTTTCCGGAAGCGCAACTTTAATTCTCTCCATAGCAAAACAGTTTGGCCGAAAATTACAGAAGCATAACTTCTCATTGCAGATTTTCTTCGGAGTTCGCAGTTCCTTACTGCTAATTCTCTGCATTTAACGAAAGAAATGCCAATAGTTGTGCAGTAGCCTTCTTGCGATGACTAAACCTATTTTTTTCTTCTATCGTCATTTCTGCAAAACTTTTTGCTTCTCCGGCAGGTGCAAAAACCGGGTCGTAACCAAAGCCTTTTTCTCCTTTTGGTTCGGTTAAAATAGTCCCTTCACAAACTCCTGTAAACTGATGTTCGGCACCATTAAGAATAAGAGAAATCACAGTTCTGAAACGGGCTTTACGATTTTCTTTTCCTTTCAACCCTTCCAGCAATTTATTAATGTTGTCGTTAAAGTCTCTTCCTTCACCGGCATATCTTGCGCTTTTAACACCCGGCTCGCCTTTCAAAGCTTCTGCTTCAAGACCTGTGTCTTCAGCAAAACAATTTTGCCCTGTTAACTTAAAAATAGTTTCAGATTTTTCACGGGCATTTGCTTCCAGCGTTGCATGAGGTTCGGGTATGTCAATACTGATTCCTGCCTCTTTTAAAGAAACTACATCAAACAAGTCGTCTATTAAGGTTTTAATTTCTTCGACTTTATGCTGATTGTTAGTAGCAAAAATTAATTTATTCACTGGTGAGTTTACTGTTTGAGTATTTTCGACATTAACCAATATTGAAAAGTTGCTTAAGACTAACCCAAAGCTGAGACTTTAACAAACGACTTTGTTCCATTGGTTGATTTAATAGGCTAAATGCAGGAGCGCTTAAAATAGTGCAACCTGCATAGCGTTGAACCTGGAAATACGGAATCGAAAACGGCAAATTAATGGAGGAAGGTTCAACATCAAACAAAAGAATATTTTGCGCACCTAATTGTTCTTTTATATCTGCAAAAGATATATTATGGTCATTGGTATTAATTATGGCAATATCATCCAAACTTAAACTGCAGGCTTTTAAAATATTAGTTAGAAAAGTTTGGTCTGTGTTATTTAAAACAGCGGCATCAGGGTTGTTAATAATTACAATGATGTTTTTCCTGTTCTGCCCCAGGTAAGTAATGGCAGGCGTATAATTGATATTTGTCTCTTCAACGTTGGGGGACGAATTATCAGCAATAATATTTACAGTTTCTTCTTTCGTGGCCAACTCAACCAGGCAGTCTTTATACAAACTTGCAATTAAAAAATTTGGTAATTGTATTTTTTCAAAACTCATTAAGGCGTTTTTGTTGCCTCAAAGCAAGGCAATTTCTTTTACTTTTGTACAAAATTAAGCTATGATTGCAACTCTCGATATTAATGTACAAAAGGCAGAAAGAAGCAAGCTACTTTCGACATCGTTAGAAGAAATGCCTTTTGGGAAATATTTTACTGATCACATGCTGGAGGCAGATTACGAGGATGGCGAATGGAAGAATATTGAGATAAAACCTTACCAGCCATTATTGCTTGATCCGTCAACAGCGGCGATACATTATGGGCAGTCAATTTTTGAAGGGCTAAAAGCTTATAAAGATGATAACGGTAATGTATCTATTTTTCGCCCTTACGATAATTATAAGCGTTTCAATGTTTCTGCTGAAAGAATGCAAATGCCGTCTATTCCCGAAGAAATTTTTATGGAAGGCATGCGCCGGCTTGTTGAACTGGATAAAAACTGGATACCCCACCAGGAAGATCATGCTTTATATATTCGCCCGTTTATGTTTGCTACCGATGCTGTTCTTGGGGTAAAGCCTTCGGATAAGTATAAATTCATGATCATTCTTAGCCCCACCGGTCCTTATTATAATAAACCCATGCGCATTTATGTAGAAGAAAAGTATGTACGTGCCGCACCCGGTGGTATTGGTTATGCAAAAGCTGCGGGAAACTATGGTGCAAGCATGCATGCAACCGCGGAAGCTAAAAAGATCGGGTACGACCAGGTTTTATGGACAGATGCTTTTGAGCATAAGTATGTTCAGGAAATAGGAACGATGAATGTATTTTTTATCATTGGAAATGCAGCCTTTACACCCGACTTAACCTCAGGAACTATACTTTCAGGCGTAACACGCGAAAGTGCTATGACTCTATTAAAAGAAATGGGATTTGACGTAATTGAAAGACAAATTAGTGTTGATGATCTTATTGATGCACACCGCGCAAATATGCTGTATGAAGTTTTCGGAACCGGAACGGCAGCTACCATTTCATCAATAAGAGAATTGAGGTACAAAGATTACGTGATAGAATTTGATGTAGAAAAATGGAGAACCGCTCCAGAACTAAAAAAACGCTTAGACGAGATAAGAAGCGGAAAGGTGGCTGACAGATTTGGATGGATGTATAAAGTATAACGTCGTTATAGTACCTGCATTTGTTTCATCACGGGTTATTGGTACTATTTTTGGTTTTAAGACCCTTAAAAAAAACCCTATGAAAAATCTTATCTCAGGTTGTATTTCAAAATGGATGATAATTCCTGTACTGGCTCTTCTTTTTGTAAGCTGTAGTAAAAATGAGGATACCACTCCTGCTTTCCAGGGAGGTTCTAAAACTTATAAATTATACAATTATTCAACCGGTTCTGCTGTCGAGGCAGGAACCTTTATGTTTTCGGAACTTCAAAATGGTGGAGCAAGCGCTACTATAAATTTAAGTTCCGGGTACAGGTTAGCCGGGGTAAAATTCAAATCGAACATTACAGTAGCAGATGCGCAGGGAGTAGAATTAGTGTATGCTGATCTTGGTGATGTTGACGGAACTTCAGGTATAGGTGAAAAGAACCCTGTGATTTCGAGCGGAACTAATGCGGCAATTCAATATAACGATATTATAGCTAAAACCGGGTACACAGTAAAAGTAATGAACGGAAGTAATGTACAGGCAAAAGGTACTATTCAATAAACCCTAAATTCACCTTTTTTAAGGTTTTTAAATCATGTTTACAATTTCTCTATGTAATCATTTTTTGTAATTACAATTTTACCGTTTACTTTTGCCGTCCCGAAAAATTTATAAAAGGTAACAATGCCTACAATACAGCAGTTAGTTAGAAAAGGTAGAGAGATAATAAAAGCAAAGAGCAAATCAAGAGCGCTTGATGCTTGTCCCCAACGTCGCGGTGTATGTACAAGGGTGTATACTACAACACCAAAAAAGCCAAACTCAGCTTTACGTAAAGTTGCCAAGGTTCGTTTAACCAATAAAATTGAGGTTATTGCATACATTCCCGGTGAAGGTCATAACCTTCAGGAACACTCGATAGTATTAATTCGCGGAGGCCGGGTAAAAGATTTGCCGGGTGTACGTTACCATATTGTAAGAGGCAGCCTCGATACTGCAGGAGTAAAAGACCGGAAGCAAAGCCGCTCTAAATATGGTACAAAGAAAGAGAAAGCAAAAGGCGGAGCACCGGCTGCAGCTGCAAAAAAGAAATAATCTTTAACGAATATAAACCGAAAACAGCCCGGCTGTTGTAAACTATAAGTAACATGCGTAAAACACAACCCAAAAAAATTCCTTTAGCGCCAGACCCTAAGTTTAGTGATAAGCTTGTTACACGTTTTGTAAACAATTTAATGTGGCAAGGGAAAAAAAGTATTGCATTAACTATTTTCTATGATGCCCTCGAGAGAGTAACAAAGCAAACTAACGAAGATGGATATGAGATATGGAAGAGAGCTTTAACAAATGTAACGCCGGCAGTAGAGGTACGCAGTCGTCGTATTGGTGGCGCTACGTTCCAAATTCCTTCTGAAGTTCGGCAGGATCGAAAGATTTCTTTAAGTATTAAGTGGCTGGTTCGTTTTAGCCGCGAAAGAAACGGTCGCAGCATGTCAGAAAAATTAGCAAACGAAATAATTGCTGCAAGCCGGGGTGAAGGTGGCGCTTTTAAAAAGAAAGAAGATACTCATAGAATGGCAGAAGCTAATAAAGCGTTCTCGCACTTTAAGGTATAAGAAAAAACTCTAAACGATAAGATTAAGCCACTCATTTTTGGGTGGCTTTTTAGTGTGTGAGTAAGTACAACAGCGGGATTATATTTCCGATGTATATAATTTTTTCTCCAGTTGGAAGTATTGTTCCTATCTGCTTCTTTTAAGAGAAGATAAGCATTGGACTCCTAATCTGTCTAATTACCTCTGCTAAGCAGCAAGTAGTTAACCTATCTTTCACTAACTTTATTCTCCTTCACTAACTAAAAAAAATGAAAAGATTGTTTTGCCTTTTGGTATGTGCTTTCACATATCTATTATTAATAGGTCCGATATCGGTTGTATGCCAGGTTAATACAACTAATTCCGTTAAAACAAGATCGGGTTCTTCCACAACTGTTACAGGGAGAGTTATAGATGAGAAAGACGACGCTTTGATTGGAGTTTCTGTCCAGCTTAAAAATTCCCGCACTGGAGTTACAACAGATTCAGAAGGAAGATTTAAAATCACTGCACCCGGTTCGAACGGCACTCTTGTGATATCGTACTCAGGATACGTCGCACAGGATCTGCCGTTAACAAATGCCACTGACTATACTGTCAAAATGGTTCCTGCTGTAAATTCTTTAAACGAGGTGGTAGTTGTTGGATACAATACTCAAAGAAGAAGAGATGTTTCAGGTTCTGTTGTCTCTGTTTCAGGCGATCAAATAAAGAACCAAACCGTCACAGGTTTTGATCAGGCTTTAAAGGGACAGGCAGCAGGTGTACAGGTGGTCCAAAATAGTGGAGCTCCGGGCTCAGGCGTAGTTGTAAGGATAAGAGGAAGCAGTTCTATCACCGCAGGAAACGATCCTTTATATGTTATCGATGGATTTCCCGTTTCGGGAGGAGTTAGAGGAACAGAAGCACTGCCGGTTAGTTCTAATCCCTTAAATTCCATAAATCCTGCAGATATTGAAAGCATTGATATTTTAAAAGATGCTTCAGCAACGGCCATTTACGGATCGAGAGGAGCAAACGGAGTAGTCATTGTTACGACCAAATCGGGCAAAGCAGGCAAAGGAAAAATAACTTTTGACACTTATGCAGGACTGCAGAACATTACCAAAAAAATTGACGTTTTAAATGCAGAAGAGTTTGTTGCTTACCATATAGAATCACGGAATAATGGCTGGCTGCAAAGCGGCGGCAATCCTGCTACTCCTAATGCAAATAGAGGAACATATGCAGTTGCTCCTATATACTTCGATCCCAGTAAATGGACTAATACTGACTGGCAGGATGAAATATTCCGGACAGGCAATGTACAGAACTACAACTTGGCTTTTACCGGGGGAAACGAGAATACGCGATATGCCATATCTGCAAGCCACTTCATCAACAACGGGATAATAATTGAAACATTTTTAAAGAGGTATGCAGTAAAAATAAATGTGGATACAAAGCTAAATAGCAGGGTAAACGTAGGTGTAAGGTTAACACCTTCATTCACTGTTAATAATGAAGTTAACAGTGACGGTCATTTTTCCGGGGCCATTGTGGGTATCGCTCAAAGGCTTCCTCCTATAATCGGCCCTTACTTACCTGACGGCAGCTATACAAATCCCCTGGCACTTCGTAATCCACAAGGTTTAGGAAGTGTTGGCGCTGTTGATAATCCAATTGCCAAGGCAAAAGAAGATCAATATGATTTATCTCAAAGCAGGGTTTTAGGTAATATTTTTTTTGAATATAAAATTTCGAACGACCTAAAATTCAAAACATCGTTAGGTTTAGATGCGAACTTCAACCGCACACATCGCTTTTTAAGTTCTAAAACGGGAAGAGCAGGAACCGCCCCTCCAAATGTACCTTCTGGTATCGCCACCTCGGGCCAGGAAATAGAATGGTTAAATGAAAACCTGTTAACCTATAACAAAAGCTTTGGTTCCCGTAATATTCTTACAGCAATTGCCGGATTTTCGGTTCAAAAGAATGACTACCAATTTATCCAGGTAGCCGGCGTTAATTTCCCAAACGATAATGTCCCTTATATATCCGCTGCCGGGCTCGTAAATGCAGGAACCGAAAACAGAAGTCAATGGTCGTTGGTATCTTATTTCGGCCGCGTGAACTATTCTTTGGCAGACAAGTATATTTTAACGGGAACATTAAGACGCGATGGTTCGTCGCGTTTTGGTTCAGAGAATAAATATGGCCTCTTTCCTTCAGGAGCAATTGCTTGGCGAATGTCAGAAGAAAACTTCATGAAAAATAACCGTGTCGTATCCGATTTTAAATGGAGATTGAGCTACGGCATTTCAGGTAATAACAGTATCCCGAATTATGCGTTTGTACCTAATATCGTAAATATAGGTTATGTTTTAGGCAGTACTCCTGCAGTTGTTAATGCAACAGCGGCCGGCCGACTTGCAAACCCGTTCGTAACTTGGGAAACGAAAAAAACAGTTAACCTGGGAGTTGACATAGGATTACTAAAAAACCGGATAACACTCACCACAGATGTATACAAGTCCAATACAAACGGGTTGCTTTTAAATGTAAACATCCCCGGAGTATCAGGCTTTGCAACATCTCTTCAAAATATAGGCGAAGTTGAAAATAAGGGGGTTGAGTTTTCAGTTAATACACAAAACCTGGTAAACAAGGTAAAGTGGAATACCAATTTCAACATCAGTTTCAATAGAAATAAAGTTATTGCGCTGGGCGGAGCAGCGGGTGACTTTATTGATGTTGGTTCATCAAGAACTGTAGTTGGCCAGCCCCTTGGCCGGTTTTATATGCGGGTTACAGAAGGAGTATTTAACACACAGGAACAAATAAATAAACATGCAGCACAGGATAATTTTGCAAAACCGGGCGACAGAATATTTAAAGACGTAAACGGTGATGGTGTAGTAAATAATAACGATCTCGATTTTGTAGGAGATCCGAACCCCGACTTTAATTTTGGCTTTACAAATACCGTATCTTATAAAAGCCTCGATCTAAATGTTTCTACTTATGGGGTTTATGGAAATGATGTTTATTATAATAATCCCGCCGGAGCCAACTTAAATGGAAATGTAAACCAGGATCCTGTTGCAAGAGGCCGGTGGATTTCGCCTGAGAACCCGGGCACAGGAAATGTTCCAAGAGCTATTTTTAATTACAGCAACTTGTCCGACGTACCTTCAGATTTTTATATAGAAGACGGTTCGTTTTTAAGAATATCCAATATTACCTTAGGTTATACATTTTCTGTTGGAGTAAACAATAAACTGAGAATTAGCAATGCCAGGCTGTATGTAACCGGCCAGAACCTTTTTACAATCACAAAATATTCGGGGTATGATCCTGAAATTGGAGCAGGAGGTGGTGATCCACTTTCAAATGGAGTAGATAGAGGTATTTACCCCATGTCCAAAATGTTTTCTGTTGGCTTCAATCTCACCTTCTAATCTTAATCGTAATGAAAAAAATATATATTAATTATTCGCTGTGCCTTCTGATGGTCTTGTTTGCTTCATGCAAAAAATTTATAGACCTTACCCCTCTTGACCAGGCTAATGTTGAAAACTCTTTTCAATCAGCCGCGGATGCAAACCTTGCTGTAATGGGTGTATATGATGCCCTTCAAAGTAATTCGTATGCTGAGGATATGGCATTACTTACCGAGCTGATTTCAGATAATGCACGCATTCAGCCTTCAAGACAAGGAGATGCAGGTAAAGGCGACTACAGGGAGCTTGAAACGTTTCAGATTACAGATCAGAATAACTTTCTTCAAAATCGTTGGAGTGCTGCATACCGGGGAATAGCAAGAGCTAATAACCTGTTAGATAAAATTGAACAAATAACGTTTACAGATTCTACCTTAAAAAATCAATACATCGGAGAAGCTAAATTTTTGCGATCAGTTTTTTATTTCGATCTCGTAAGATTTTTCGGGGGGGTTCCATTGTCTTCTGCCACCATTACGAATACTACGGATGCCTTTTCAATAACGCGTTCAACTGAAGCCGAAGTTTACAATGCAATTATCACTGATTTGACAAATGCTTCCACGGTCCTGCCTCTCACCTATTCTGCCGCACAAATGGGTAGAGCAACAAAAGGCGCTGCTAAAGCATTGCTTTCAAAAGTTTATCTAACGAATAAACAGGCAGAACTTGCCCTGCCTTTGCTTAGAGAATTGACAAAAGCTCCATACACTTACATACTGTTGCCTACTTACGCAGCGGCATTCGATACCGATAACAATGCAGAAACTATCTTTGAAATTCAATATACTTCCATTGTTCCCGGAGAAGGTAATGCTCTTCCGAATTTCTTTTTAACCAATGATAACTTGTCGGGCCGCGAGATTTATGGGGCTTCCTATCTTGGTACACCGGGACAAGGAGTTTGTTTACCTACCGATGAGTTATATAATTCCTATGAGGCAACTGACGCCAGAAGAACTTACACACTGCTGAAATATGCTTCAAGGCAGGAAGGCATAGATCTTTACGTGGTATATAAATACCGGGGCATTTCAACAAGTGCAAATAATGCCGAGGATAATCTTCCCTTAGTGCGACATGCTGATGTATTACTGATGTTGGCAGAAGCAATAAACGAGACAGCAAAAGCACCAAATGCTGAAGCTTATGATGCAGTTGATGCAGTGAGAAAACGAGCCGGCTTGCCTGTATTTAGCAGAGTATTCGATTATGAATCTTTCAAACTAAAATTATTGGATGAAAGAAGATGGGAGTTTGCCTTCGAAAATCAAAGATGGTTTGATCTTAAACGATTTAATAAAGCAGTAGAAATTTTAACTGCGAAAGGCTATGATATAAACCCCGCTCACCTGCTTTATCCCATCCCAAGAAAAGAAGTTACGATAAGCCAGGGAAATATTACTCAAAACCCCGGTTATTAGACAAAGTTTTATGTGTTGAATTACTCGCACGCATTTAGCGTTTCCTGATAGAAATTGTCTGAACAGCCAGGAAAACAGATATGCTTATTAAGCATTAGAAAGAATGATAAGGGCAAACAAACTTTTGTGTGGTTTAAGAATTCGCCGTGCATTAAATATTTTTAAGCGTGTTGCTTCATACAATGCCGTAGTTTTTGAATTAATCATATCAGGTTTAATACTTAATTCTTCTTCGGCGTTCTCACAGCAAAAGGAGAGCGAACGGCCAAATGTTATAATCATACTTGCTGACGACATGGGTTACGGTGATGTCTCTTTCAATAATCCATTCAGCAGAACCAAGACGCCTAATATTGATAAGATGGCGGAAAAGGGGATAAATTTTACAGATGCTCATTCAGGCGGTTCTGTATGTACACCGTCAAGGTATGGTCTTATTACAGGCAGATATTATTTCCGTGTTCCTGCTCATGATGGATACCTCGGTTATCTCAGTCCTCTTATCGAAAATAAACGGGAGACCATAGGATCATTGATGCAAAAGGCAGGATATACGACTGCGTGCATAGGAAAATGGCATTTAGGCCTTTCATGGGGACTTAAAGATTTGAATAGGCCTCAAATTCCATCTACTGATAAAACAATTACAAACACCGATTTTAAAAAGAATATTAGCGGTGGCCCTAATTCAACAGGTTTTAATTACTCGTATATATTACCTGCTTCTTTGGATATGCCCCCTTATGTTTTTGTAAAAAATAATAAGGTTCTTGACCCGGAAGTTATATTGACTGCGGATGCGTACCCGCACACTCTAAATGAGACAGTACCGGTTTGGGATCGGAAATATACAAGTACAAATGACGTTTATTGGGAGCGTGGTGTATGGTGGAGAAATGGGGAAATGTCAAGATCATTTAAAATAGAAAATTGCCTTGATACAATTGTAAACGAAGGGATAACATTTATTAAGAACCAGGTTAAGAATGACCCTCAAAAACCATTTATGCTGTATCTTCCTTTAACAGGCCCGCATACACCCTGGATGCCAAATGAGAAGTTTAAAGGAGCATCAGCACTTGGCACCTATGGTGATTTCATTTTACAAATAGATCACGTTGTTGAACAAATAAACAGCACTTTACAATCATTAAAAATAGATAACAACACCATAATAATTTTTTCAAGCGACAATGGAGCAGCGTGGGCGGAAGATGATATTCAGGTGTACGAGCATCAGAGCAATTGGAACAGAAGAGGGCAAAAAGGAGATATTTGGGATGGAGGACACCATATTCCATTGATTATTCAATGGCCTTCGAAAATAAAAAAAGGGCGAACTTATACTTCAACAGTTGGTTTAGTTGATCTCTTAGCTACCTTATCTGAGTTAACGGGTCAGCCAATAGAAAAGGCTTATGGAGAAGACAGTTTTAGTTTTTATAAAGTTCTATCCGGAGTTTCTAATACTCCGGTTAGAGATCATATAATTTACATTTCTTCAGCCAATGTTCTGGCGATCAAAAAGGACCAATGGAAATTTATTGATGGATTGGGTTCGGGAGGATTTACCGCACCGGCGAATCTTAAGCCGGTAAAAGGCGGCCCTAAAGGCCAGTTATATAATTTAGAAAAAGATCCGCTGGAAAGTAATAACCTCTATCTGCAATTTCCAGAAAAAGTGAAAGAGTTGTCTGCGTTACTTAATAATTTAAAGAAACAAGGATTTAGTAAGCGCTAAACAAGATTAAATTTTGCGAGTGATTTTCCGTCAATAAAAACCCTAATCTTGTAATTGAGCTTCACTAACACTGATAGTCACTATCTCTGTTGCTTGTCAAATTGATATTAGTTGCTCGCGCCAATTTAAAGTTGCCTGCTGACTTCCGTTGTCAATGTTTTGCAAAAGAGGAGTGCCCTCGTAGTAAAGCCAATGTCCCGGAAAAAATACTTCTCCATCAAGCGGATCACGGGCATTACCGTTATAATGAAGAAACACCGCCTGTGTCGGATTATTCAGTTTGAATTTCTGGAAAAATGGTAAACTAATCTTCCTGTTTACCAATTCTTCATTAAGTGTTTTACCCATAATCCCACCGAGCCTGTTAAAAGTTTTTTCCCAATTTTCGTAACCGGCAGTAATTAGATCCTCACTTCTCCTGAAAAAAAAGGCTCGTGGATATCCGGCGTTCATTAAAGTCGGACGAGCAATCTTTTTATTCTTTATAAAAGACACGGTAATAAAAAAACACCCTACCGAAATCAACATCAAAACTATTTTACCTGCCTTTTTCAATGCTCTCATTATTATCATTTTTAATTGTTTTGGCTGAGGCATTGCTCGCTATAAACTTGGTGAAGCGACTGTCATATTTATTGTTTCGGATATCAGCCTCTCCCACTCCAACCATGCTTATGACCGGCGCTTCTGTGCTGATAGGATAATTGCCTGAATAAGTAATCGTGTTATTGATAAACTTCAAGTCTTTAACATGTTCGGCAAGCAGGATGCACGAGGAGTAGTTTAGGAAAGTATTATTCTCAATAACAATTCTATCGTGTATATAATTGCCTTTCTCTGAAGCGGCAAGTACATTAATAACCGGCGATGGCTTAGGATTTCCATAAGTATTATCGAGGAATTTGTTATTGCGGATGGTAAGATCTTTTACATATCCCGACTCGTACCAGAAGGTGAATTCATTAGGGCATTGAACACCCGCCATCATGCTGCTGATAACATTATTCTCAATAATTACCTTTTTAGGAGTGGAAATTAGCAACCCTCTTGCGCGGTTATTAATGATCTCACAATTCCTGATTTCAACTTCAGGATAGGCTTGTATATTCTCAAGATAAAAACCTTTAAGCACCTGCTGCGGAACATCTTCATTAAACGTAATTTGATAATAGCGCGGATTAATAACTTCTACTTTTTTAATGGTCAGTTTAGCCAAAGGTTTGGCATCTACCTTTGGGTTTACCGCAACTACAGAATCTCCCGGCCTTCCAAAATTATAATTGACCTGCTGGAAGTGGCCTATCCTTGCGCCAACAGTTTTCTTGCTGATATCAGTAACTTCAAGATAGGTTCCATGGATGTTGGTTGCATCATCAAGCTGGTTCTCAAATTTGCAGTTCTGCATCAAAACCTTTCCCCTGCAGCCAACAAAATGGGTAGCATCTGCATTGGTAGATAACATTCTGCCATCACCTGCTTTAGGCACAACTCTAAAGGCATCGAGGGTCACGTTAGTACAGCCTTCCGCAATCAGGCCCATACCACTCGCATGATGTACGGTTACATTATTAACGAGGATATTTTCCGAATCAAGCAGACGAACTCCGGGAGCCAGCCTGTTATTTCCGTTAAGACCTTTTGCTACCAATATCCAACCCGGCTTTGGCAAAGTTTCTTTAATGCCGGATATTCTTACCAACCCTGGCTTTAATTGTTGGGCAACCAAACTATTTTCTGTTCCCCTGAATTTGTAAGCCGGAGAATTAGTGTCGATAGGATAAAGTAACTTTTCACTATCTATATTGCTTACTACAGACTTCTGAAGTATTTTATTGATAGGCGTTAACAGCCTGCTTTGATAAGCTACCGCTCTTTTTTCGGCGTCCCAATAAACTGCATTTTCGAGGTTGTGCTCATAACCATATTTTAAAAAAATAAGCTGCCCGTTTCTTATTTCATAAGGGTATTGATTGCCGATCTCAAAATCAATTGTATTGTTTTTATCATCAACAGCAGCAACTTTAAGCTCGCTATGCGTTGGCCTGTCAAAATTAAAGAACAGGTTTCTAATAGTAATATTCGTTGAATTTTCTATAGCAACAGGTATCACCAATCCGTGCATAATAAACTCTGCACCTCCGCCATCAATTTCCAAATTCTTAAATCCTAATATTGAAAAAGCTATTTTTCTTGGACCGGAGTCGTGGTTGCTGATGAAACAATACTTTTCAAAAGCATGATCACTATAAACATGATACGTTCCTTTTTGAAATTCAATTTTAGTGTAATTATTTTTCTTTGCCTCTTCAAAAAGCCTGTATAATCCCATCGCCACATCTGCATCGGAAGATTGAATGTATTTTGAAGCCTGCAATATCTTTTCCGCGGCGTGTGCATTCGTGGTATGAAGCATGAGCCAGGCCAGGAGGCAAATAAGTCCTCCCTTTTTAAAACAATTTATATTCATTTTGAAAGTTTGACAGTTAATACCCGGGATTTTGATCGGTAAGGTCTATTGCAGAATTATTAAGTATTTCGTTTATAGGTATCGGGAACAAGTAATGCTTCTTTGCCCTGATCCTGAAAGCTCCACTTGAATCTGTTAAGGTTCCACTGCTTGTGCCTTTTATTAAAATAGATACGCCGGAAATTGGTTCAATATTTTTTGTTCCTGTAACCTCACCCTGGTAAACTTTTTGAGCATAAGCGCTAATACAAATTAATGTACATAAAAAGGCAACCGTGATTTTTTTCATACAACAAGCTTTCATTTATCTTTTAGTTTTGGGACGAGTTTCATACTGCTTAGCCGGAGGTGATAGATGTAAATTTATTATTTAAGAAATTGAATTGAAGCATTCATCGCCCTGATATTTGTTCTGAATAATTCTTTTACAGTCTATGAATTCTCCAGCTATCACTTTTCTTCGAAAATGATTTTCTGTTTTTGCTCTCATTTAAATTTAAGCAATTTCTTTGAATGATTAGTTATAGTTACCAGAGCATGTTTATAGCTAATTTTACCATTAATACAAAAAGTAATACGCATCTTTAAGTAATTGAACTGCATTTTAAATTATGGGAGTTAAAGAAAAACTAAACCGGAAAAATGTATTTCAGCTGTCGGTACCCTTGGCCACTTTGCTAAGTATTAGTGCTTGCTACAGCTTCACTAATATCTAAGAGTTACCAGAAGACTAGTTGGCTTCAAATAATTTCCTGACTCTATTAATCTCCGCGACCATGAAATATCGGTATAAGTATATATTCCTTTTGTATTTCTTGTTATCTGCAAGGGAATTGTTTTCCCAGGCTAACGCAACGCCTTTATTTCAATTCGGAGTAATGGCAGATGTGCAATATGCCGATAGGGAAAATCATGGAACGCGTTACTACCGGTCTTCATTAAAAAAGCTTACAGAAGCAGTTGACGTGTTTAATAAAGAGAAAACAGATTTTATAGTTCATCTCGGTGATTTTATTAATGATAACTATAAAAGTTTTGATACCCTTAATTCAATTACAGATAAACTAAAGATGCCTTTATATCATGTTATCGGCAACCATGATTTCGCAGTTGATGATAAGGATAAAGGCAAAGTTCTTAAGGCGCTGAAATTAAAAAAGGACTATTATTCTTTTGAAAAAAACAGATGGAGATTTATTGTTTTAAACGGAAATGATATTAGTCTTATCGCCCATATAGAAGGTTCTTCAAAATACAATCAGGGAAAGGAAATATTTGATAAACTTTTGAAGGAAGGGGCTCCGGATGCAAAACCCTGGAATGGTACTTTGGGGGATGAACAAATTAAGTGGATGAAGAAGGAATTATCTATTGCGAAAAAGAAAAAGCAGCAGGTAATTTTGTTCTGTCATTTCCCTTTGTATCCTAACGGGTCAGCACAAACATTGTGGAACTCACCTGAAATACGAAATATAATTGAAGGCTATCCGAATGTAAAGGCCTACCTGAACGGACATGTTCATATAAGCCAGTATTTTTTAAAGAACGGTGTCAACTATGTTTCCTTTGCCGGAATGGTAGAAAAAGATGAAAATGCTTTTGCAGTTATTTCAGTTTTTAAAGATCATCTTGAGATCAGGGGATATGGCAAAGAAGTGGATAGAATTTTAAAATGAGAAGGATGAGAATTCACATTTTTCTTGTTTTAAAACTATTTTAAATAGAAGTTTTGTTATCATCAAAAGCATCTTGGGTTAGGCCTTAAAAGTAAACTAAGGGCGTAAATGAGGGCTTTGAAATCCAAGCTTCTTCAGGCCCTCTTGTACTTCAGGGCAACCCATAAATAACCTCCACAATAAGCCGGTTCGATGGTTTTCCATCATCACTACAATCGGTCCCTGGTCTATTGCCAAATATCTTTTTGGAAACCAATTTTCGGTCTCACTGAAAGCATCATAAAAACCATACGTCCCATATACTTTCTCTCCAAGATTTTTGTACCAATGTTTCATAGCCCGTAGCGATTGTTCAGGAGTATAGGGCATGGATGATAAAGCAGCAGTTGGAGAGATCACGCCAAGGTCTTTATCCAAACCGGGCGCATGACCTGAATATCCCTTTACAGAATAACTGGCCGTAAGTCCCCAACTATCAGCGCCATAACCTTTGTACTTTTTTGGATTTTCAACACACCATTCGTAATCGATAAGCGTATGATTTTTATTATGCTCCCAGTAATCTGCGTACCGATCTTTCAAACCTCTCGGGTCTAATCCGAGGTACGAATAATGCGACCAAAACAGGGGGCCGCCATATTCTTTTGCACCGTTATGAGACAGCGTTAAAGTATATCCATACTTGGTGGTCGTATCATTTATCTTTCCACTCTTCGCCCATCCTTCATGATATACTTCTGCAGAAATACCATGCGTTGGAGATGAAGCAGCAAGCACATACATAATCAAACATTCGTTATAACCTGTTACAGCAAAATTCATTTCCCAGGCATAGTTAGGACTCCAATGCCAATATAAAACATTCTTGCCATTGCGGTACCAATTAAAATCAACCTCTTTCCAAAGCTTATCAATTTTATTTGCTAGTTCTTTTTCCTGCCCGTTACCTTCTTTAAAGTATTGCCTTACTGCAAGCAAACCCTGTATCATGAAAGAACTTTCTACCAAATCTCCACCATCATCTTTCCTGCTGAATGGTTTCACTTTACCTGTTTCTCCATACAACCAATGCGGCCACGCTCCATAAAAACGGTCAGCCTTTTCTAAAAAATTTACGATTTTCTGCAGCCGCTCAAAACCTTGCTGACGTGAAATAAATCCTCTTTCTATTCCAACCAGAATTGCCATTACTCCAAAACCGCCTCCGCCTGTAGTTACTACATTTTTATCATTTTCAGCATACTGATTATCTACATGAAAGCGTTCTCTTGCAAGGCCGCTGGTTGGTTCTGCCCCATCCCAGAAGTATTGAAAAGTGGTACGCTGAACATCAGTATAAATTTTCTCATACTCTGCAGGAATTGTATTGCTTTTTGTGACGGCTTTTTTACCGGAAGTGCAGGCAATCACTATTACAAGAACTATGGAACTAAGAAAAATTAAAACAGAAGTTCGTTTCATGGGCGGGTGGTTTAAACATTACCTTAAAAACCTGCTGCATTTATTAATCGAGAAAAAAGGAAGCAGTGAGATAG
>MWYU01000236.1 GCA_002050375.1 Chitinophagales bacterium 62-2 | reverse complement strand
AAATAAAACAGGTAGAAAATCGGGCTCATCTGGTTTTTATTCCTGTGTCTAAAACATGCTGATATTACATAGCTTTGCGGCAATTAAATAAAATGACTGAGGTATTCATTATTCTGGGTTTAATGGTTCTAAACGGGCTTTTTGCAATGGCTGAAATTTCGTTATTATCCTCCAGAAAAGCGCGGCTTGAAGTACAGGCAAATAAAGGAGACAAGCTGGCTAAAAAGGCGCTTGATTTATCCAATCACCCCGATACTTTTTTATCAACGGTTCAAATGGGCGTTACACTTATTGGAATTTTAACCGGTATTTATTCGGGCGAAAGCCTGACCGGACCTATCATTTTATTTTTGACGAAATTTCCTGCATTGGAGCATTATGCTAAGCCAATTGCCACTGCAATTACTGTAGTTTTAATTACTTATCTGTCTTTAGTTATTGGTGAATTAGTTCCTAAACGAATAGGGCTTTCGAAGCCCGAAGCCATTGCAAAGATTTTAGCAACGCCTATGGAATGGGTTGCTAAAATAACCTACCCTTTTATTTGGCTGTTAACAAAGAGCACCCATGTAATTGCTACCCTCTTCGGCATACGCAGGAATGAAAGTGCTGTAACTGAAGAAGAGATAAAAGCAATGATAAGCGAGGGAACCGAACATGGAGATATAGAAGAAACTGAACAGGAAATTATTGAAAGAGTTTTTCATTTGGGCGACAGGAACATTACTTCGTTAATGACGCATCGCAGCGATATTATCTGGATGGATATAAATGCAAGGGTAGCGGATGTAAAAGAGAAGATGAAAGAAGTAATTCACAATACCTACCCTTTATGTGACGGAGTAATTGATAATATTAAAGGCGTGATTACCATTAAAGATATTTTGCTTGCAAATAACGATACTGTTTTAGCCGATATAATGAAACCCAGTCTTTTTGTTCCTGAAAACAATACCGTTTACCAGGTACTTGAAAAATTTAAGAACAGCCAAACCAATAGTTGCTTTATTGTGGATGAATACGGCAGTGTGGAAGGTATGATGACTTTAAACGATATTTTGGAAGCAATTGTTGGAGACATGGCTCCTACTTACGAAGATGATTATGAAATTCTTGAACGTGAAGATGGTACTTACCTTACTGACGCACAACTACCCTTTTACGACTTTTTAAGCCGCTTCGATAAAACAGAATATGTAAAAGAAGGCGAACAGAACTTCAATACCCTTGCAGGTTTTATTTTGCACCTGTTACAAAGTATTCCCCAGGCAGGTGATAAATTACATTGGAAGGGTTTTGATTTTGAAATTATAGACATGGACGGAAACCGTATTGATAAAGTATTAATAACAATTTCCGAAGAAATAAGAACTGAAATGGACGAGTAAATTTTTTTTAGTTAGTAGTTCAGGTTAGACTTCTGAGTTAAAAACTCATGCTAAACAATTTATCAGGATAATTAAGTTTATCCGATTGCTCTTTACCATTAATATTAATGTGAAGCATGTTTATCTGCTCCTCTCTATAATCATGTAACAAAGAATTATTGATCTCTATTTTCTTCACTTGCGGTATGTCCTTAACTTGATAGTAATTCCAGGTGCTTTCTTCTTCCTGTTGATAACCAGCAAATTCCAATGTTTTTGTTTGACCGTTCACTTTTAACTGAAGGTGCTCCTGTATATACTGATTAATTAATATGCCCATTGCTTTTTTGTTCTCTGGTTTCAGTAGGTCAACTTTGCAATTGCAGT
>MWYU01000233.1 GCA_002050375.1 Chitinophagales bacterium 62-2 | reverse complement strand
GCACTACATACACTACATCTATATCAGGATTGTTGGTAACCTGGTCAAAAGTCTGGTAGTTGTAAATATTTTTATCAGGTATGTTGTATTTTTTCTTCCAGGCTTCCGCCTTTGAAGGGGTTCCTGTAACGATACCGGCAAGATAGCAGTTCTTTGTTTGCTGTAGGGCGGGAGCAAGCAGGTCGGTACTATAGTAACCTAAACCAACAAGCGCCACTCCAAGCCTGTCTTTTTTCTGCCTTGTTGCAGCCAGTAAGGTTTGGGGAGAAAACAGTAGAGCGGCACTTCCTGCAGCAATAGTTTTTACAACATCTCTGCGCGAAGATGAATGCATTGTTTCTAATATTTCAGGTGATGGTTTGTGATTCATGGTAATAGAGGTTTATTTATTTTTTAACAGCATATAAAATTTTCTGATTATTAATATGAAGTTAGTAAAGAGAAAACTTTTTTAAGACTCAGGCAGGAAATATAAAATTTCTTGCAGGGTACCTTCACTGAAATATGTAAAACTTTTTGTTGATAATGTGAGCAGCATAAATTGAGTTGTTTATTCAATTTTTATCTGTCTGCAGGAGTATTTTTTTTATCAGGACAATCTGCCCTAAATGATAATGGCAATGCTCAATAAGTCCATGAATATTTCTGTAGTAATTCCCGTATTTTTCATCTGAGAAGGTTTCCCAAAGTTTGCTTTCTGGCAACTGTTCAAGTAATATGGCAAGGTTTTCGGCGTCAGTCCAGGTTTTATTCAATAATTTTTCCCACTCTTGTTGAGACAGGATTGGTGAATGGTTGAAACTATACTTATCCCTGGCATTAAGAGGTTCTCCCTGTAAAACCTTCAACACTGCACTTACATAATAATTCATGTGGTAAACGAGGGCGGCAATAGTATTAAAAGAGTAGACCTTTGTTGTAGCTTGTTGCCAGGTAACACCCGCCAAATTTTCTTTAAGGTTAACAGAAGTCCAATTACCTCCATAATGAACATCTCTAAAGAGTTTTGCTATTTGCGCTGTCAAATTCATATTCTTAGGATGTATGCTATTTTTTGCGTTTGGTTGGTATTAACCTGCCTCAAAAGGGTTACAGCCAACCTCTATTCTTCGGTAGCCACAGCTTTTTTAACTTGTTTTGATTGCTTTATACGGTAGTTAAGGGTCAGGTTTATTTGACGCTTTCTAAACTGGCCATATCCTTCAGAATAAAAATTAGGACCGGTTGTAATGGACCGGCTGCGGCGGGAGTTGAATACATCGAGAACATTAAAAGTAAGTGTGCCATTCCCCTTGAAAATGTCTTTGCTGGTGGAAAGATCAAAATAATAAAGCGCCCTTCTCTTGCCTTGCGCAGTTTTTTGCGGAGCTTCATAATTTCCCCTTACCTGCACCTCAAAATTTTTCGCAAACATAAAACGTGAAGTCTGTCTCGCAAACCAGCTATAGGTAGATGCTTTGTAACTTTTTAGAATATTGCTTCCATCAATATCGGCATGAAAGAAATTAAAATTAAAATCCAGTTTCCACCATTTATAAGGGTTATAACCACTGGTAAATTCAGTGCCAAAAGCTTTTTCTGATAAAAGATTTTCAGGGCGTGTAGTTGAATTTCCAGCCGCATTTACCATTCTGATGCGATCTATTTTGCCCTTCGTGCTACGGTAGTAAACAGACGATGACAACGTGCCTTTATCAAAATACTTAATATGCCCAATCTCAAAAACGTTGCTGAATTCAGGATTAAGATCTGGG
>MWYU01000213.1 GCA_002050375.1 Chitinophagales bacterium 62-2 | reverse complement strand
CTCAAACTCAACTCATTCAATCCGAAAAAATGGCCTCTCTTGGTGAACTCACCGCAGGTATCGCACACGAGATACAAAACCCGCTCAACTTCGTCAACAACTTTTCTGCGGTAAACAAAGAATTGATTGCAGAGATGAAAGAAGAAATTGATAAAGGTAACTATCTGGAAGTAGCAGCTATAGCAAACGATATAGAAGACAACGAAGAAAAGATTGTTTATCACGGCGAGCGTGCAGATGCCATTGTAAAAGGCATGCTGCAGCATTCACGGGCAAGTACAGGCAAAAAAGAACCAACAAATATTAATGCTTTAGCTGATGAATACCTTCGTTTAGCTTATCATGGTTTAAGAGCTAAAGACAAAGACTTCAATGCTGACTTTAAAACAAATTTTGATGAAAGTATTGGCAAGATAGAAGTTGTACCACAAGACATTGGTAGGGTATTGCTTAACTTATTCAACAACGCTTTCTATGCTGTTACGGAAAAGAAGAGACAATTGAACGGAACGTTTGAGCCTATAGTTGAAGTAAGCACAAAGAAGGTGGACAATAAAATTGAAATATCTGTGAGAGATAATGGAAATGGTATTCCTCAAAAAGTAGCAGATAAAATCTTTCAACCCTTCTTTACAACAAAACCAACAGGGCAGGGAACGGGATTGGGATTATCATTAAGCTATGACATTGTAAAAGCGCATGATGGCGAGATAAAGGTGGAAAGTAAGGAAGGTCAGTTCTCAAGGTTTATATTGGTGCTGCCGGCATTTGGATACTTATAAAACAAAAAGCATGAGGATTTATTTTTTATGTACATCTTTCTTATTAGGGTGTATAAATTGTATAGCCCAGGATGTGTGTCATATAGATAAATTGAATGAGGATGGCATTACATTAAATAAGTGCTGGAAATTCCAACAGGGAGATAATGTTCATTGGGCATCAACTACCCTTGATGATAGCAAATGGAAACTTATAGATCCTGTAAAAGATATTCATGCATTACCCGAATTGAAACCAGGGGTTATTGGCTGGTTTCGCTTAAGTTTTACACTTAATGACCTTGAACAAAGGCAGCTCGCTATGATTATGCAAAGCTCAGGTGCCTCTGAATTTTACCTGGATGGAAAATTGATTAATCGTTTTGGGGAGATTAGTACCAATCCGGCTAAAATTAAAGCCTACGATCCGCTGTTAAAACCTGTTTCATTACTTGTTTCTGATCAATTAAAACATGTACTGGCAGTAAGATATGTTTTACAACCTGGCGTGATTTATTCCACCATGTATGAAACAAAGAACCCTGCCATCCTTGTCAGGCTGGTTACTTTAAAAAACGCAATAGATATATATGGTTTTTTTACAAGTTCCATTGTGGGTATGCATTTATGCATTATTGGTACCTGTTTATTATTGGCTATCCTGCATTTCGCTTTTTATATTTTCTATCCTGCGCAAAAGGCTAATCGTTCCTTTGCCATTTATGCTTTGGGGTTTATAGTATTTAACGTAGTTCAATATTACTTCTTCCTTCAAGGCAACGAGGTATCCTCTAAATTTTTCCTGGCTAACTTGTCAATGGATATACGCATTGCCAATAATCTTTTTTTACTTACTGCGTTGTACAGTTTACTTGAGCATCTAAAGGACAAAGTTTATTGGAGTTTAATTGGGCTCGCAGTGATAAGTGTATTTCTAAACATGTGGCCATACGATATTGGATGGAGGATGGGCGGTGCCTCTTTGGAACTGTTGATAGG
>MWYU01000153.1 GCA_002050375.1 Chitinophagales bacterium 62-2 | reverse complement strand
GGTTTAATGCCGATACGTCACGGTGCACATGGAAATCATGGTGGTGTTACTGCCGGAACCCAATCTTTGGTACAATACCTGCAGCCGATGGGTTATCGTGTTGCTATTGCAGGGAAACTACATGTTGGTCCTGAAGATGTTTTTTCATTTGAACGTATTTCAAAAACTAATGTTGTAGAACCCGGACACGAAAAACAACCAGGCCTTAATTATGATCTTAATTTTGAGCCTGTAGATAAATGGTTATCGCAGCAGCAAAAAAATAAGCCTTTCATGTTAATAGTTGCTGATCACAGTCCGCATGTTGTATGGCCTGAGAAAGCAACTTACGATCCTAAGGATGTTGATATTCCTGCAAAGCATATTGATACTAAAGAGACAAGAATGTCTCGTGCCCGTTATTATACTGATGTAACTAAGATGGATAACAATGTTGGAAAACTATTGAGCAGTCTTGAAAAGAACGGGTTTACAAAAAACACGATTGTAATATTTGTTGCAGACCAGGGGCCGCAATGGCCTTTTGCAAAATGGACTTTGTATGATGATGGCATTAAAACTCCGCTAATGGTTCGCTGGCCAGGTATTGTAAAGGCAGGAACAAAAACAGGGGCGTTGGTTTCGCTGGCCGATCTTGTGCCAACTATTGTTGAAGCAGCAGGAGGTAAGGCTCCCCAAAATATTGATGGTCAAAGTTTTTTACCTGTTATCAGGGGCACGAAAGATACCCATAGAGAATATGTTTTTGCAACGCATACAGGGGACAGGCTTATGAACCGTGCTCCTGCCCGTATGCTGCGAACAAATAAGTATAAATATATTCTAAACCTTGCTCCCGAAATACTTTACACAACCCACATGGATAAAGCCAAAGACCATGATGGTGGCCGTGAGTACTGGGATTCGTGGCGGGAAAAATCATTTAATGATCCACATGCCGCTTCTGTATTATGGCGCTATCATAATCGCCCGAAGGAGGAGTTGTATGATGTAGAAACGGATCCTAATGAAATGCGCAATCTTGCTGCAGAACCAAAGTATGCAAAGCTAACAGAGGGTTACAGGAAGACACTGGCTGAATGGAGAATGCAACAAAAAGATACGATTACAGGACCGGAAGAGTTAACGGATGAAGTACCAAAGAAGAAAGGAGAGAAGCCGGTTGCTCCTTATGTATTTTTAGACTAGTAATTGATTAATAAAAAGCACAGGCTAAAAGGTAGCCATGAAAAACAGGTAGTATAAGTGAGTAATCAACAGAAGATGCTTATAGAACTAAAGGTTGGCCAAAAATATCTTTCAGTAATTTCTTTGGTAATCTAAATTACACTTTAACGATGTAGCCGTGAGTACTGAGATTCTTGGCGTGAAGAATCTTTTAATGACGCGCCATGCTGCTTCCCTATTATGGCGCTATCGTAATCGCACGAAAGAGGAGTTGTATGATATAGAAACTGATCCTATTGAAATGCGCGATCTCGCTGCAGAACCAAAGTTTGCAAAGCTAATAGAGGGCTATAGGAGGAGACATTGGCATTGAAAATTATTAGTCTACAACTGGATAACGAACAATAAGCTTTCAATTAATTCAATTCCAGTCGGGTAAATGCAATAACAGATCACATGCTTTTCTTCACACCCGATGGCAGGGCCTGTGGTGCTGTGGTGGGTCCTTCCACCACTAACCTTCCATCTTTTAAAATTTTCATACGGTCAATAAATACTACACGTTGATCACCGGTAGCTGTAGTACGTCCATGATATACACAAAACATTTCGT
>MWYU01000163.1 GCA_002050375.1 Chitinophagales bacterium 62-2 | reverse complement strand
CAATCGAGGCATCGCTTAGCATGCTTACAACAATAACTTTTACATAAGGCTTTTCCTGCTTAATGAGCTTTGTCGCTTCCAATCCATTTAATACCGGCATATTAATATCCATGATCACACAATCAATACCGTTTATTAAAACTTTATCTACTGCTTCACGACCGTTACTGGCAGTGTGAATTTCGCCAATCGTTTTTTCGGTTTCCAGTATTTTAGAAATGCCATCTGTAATAAGCTGGTGGTCATCGGCTATTAATAAATTAATGGGTAATTGATATGGCGTCATTCTTAGTTTAGATTATATGGTATTTCAATCAGCACACTGGTACCCTTTCCGGGTTGCGAATCAATAATCATGGTGCCCTTCAATAATTTGGTACGTGAGTCTAAATTATGTAATCCGTATCCGTCCTTGTGCGCATGTACATCAAAACCTTTTCCATCATCTTCCATCATCAGAATTATTTTTTCATCCCGCTGCCCTATCTGCAGCGAAACCTGTTTTGCTGCAGCGTGTTTCAATACATTATTAATCAATTCCTGCGTAATGCGATACAGAGGCAGTTCATAATCTATCTGCAAGCGCTCCTTCATGCCAAACACTACTAAGTTGAAACGGATCATGTTTGTTTCATTAATCTTGTTCACCAATCCTTCCACTGCCGTGGTATAGCCAAACTCTTCGAGTACTGAAGGGCTTAAATTCACCAATAAACTGCGCACATCCTGCATGGCTTCTTTTATAAATTGTTGGGAACTTTCAGCGAGTGATCTTATTTGTTCGTTATGCGTAACCAATGCCTTTTCATTCAGGCAGGATAAAAACAAGCTTAAAGCAGAAAGCTTGGTGCCGATATCATCGTGCAGATCTCTTGAAATACGTTTACGTTCCTGTTCCTGTGTGGCTATCATCGCTTTGATTTCTAATTCGGCCGCATGCCGTTGTAATTCTGCTTTTATTCTTTCGCTTTCCAGTCTTTGTACCTTTAATTCATTTTCAAAACTTATCTTCTCTATTAGTTGCCTACGGCTTCTTTGTATATAGTGGTAAGAAAAATAAATAAGATTCCACACACCCAGATAGCAAAACGTGGAATAAGAAAAAAGTAATATAGTATTTACCCTATTCAGGCTATTCTTAAAATTGTATAACTTAAGTAATTCATCCCCTAAATGTAAAACCTCTGATAGCCACGCGGAAACCAGTGCATAGATAAAAGAAAAAAAGACAGTGGTAAGAAATGTATAAACAATCTGTTTGCGAATATTGAGTTGCAACAACCCGGCTTTAAGAATAAACAGGCGCATAATATGAGTAAAAAGGATACCAAGTATTGCCATACTAAACAGAGAAGGCAAAACACTCCTGATAAACAAACCGCTCATGGATAAGTAAAATAAAGTAGGAAGAAGGACATACATACTCCACCCAACAATTTGACACCACCAATAAGTCGATAACCCCTTTTTCATGATATTCCAATTATAATGGTATGACTGTTTCAAAATACATCTGCTGGCTCATATTCCATTAAAGCTATAGGGTATTTCAATCAGCACACTTGTTCCCTTTCCGGGATGGGAGTCAATAGTCATAACACCGTGCAGCAGTTTAGTACGTGCCTCTAAGTTATGCAGTCCATAGCCGTCTTTGTGGCTGCTTACATCAAAACCTTTTCCGTCATCTTCTATCATTAGAATTATTTTTTCATCCCGCTGCCCTATCTGCAACGATACTTGTTTTGCTTCGGCATGCTTTAATATATTATTAATTAACTCCTGGGT
>MWYU01000647.1 GCA_002050375.1 Chitinophagales bacterium 62-2 | reverse complement strand
GTGTTACATACGTACTGTCTTTATCTACAGGATGAATCGAAAGGCGGTAATTATTTTGACAAAGAACTTTTGAAAAACAACTGTACCACATTAACACACAAATGCCTGTAATCAACCTGTATCGAACTAACTTTGTCATTTTTCCAAAAACAAGTTTACAAAAGTTTAGGCTCAAATGGCAGGTATTTACATTCACATCCCTTTTTGCAGGAAAGCGTGCCACTATTGCAACTTTCACTTTTCGACATCGGCACATTTGCAAAAAGATTTTGTAACTGCTTTAGTAAAGGAAATTCAATTACAGCAAAACTATCTTTCAGAACCTGTTTCTACTATTTATTTGGGGGGCGGAACGCCATCGATTTTACCTTCTAATGATATTGATTCCATAATTCAACATCTTCATAAAACATTTTCTATTGAACAAGATGCGGAAGTTACACTCGAAGCAAATCCTGATGACATCTCATTAAAAAAGCTGGTAGACTGGAAAGCAATTGGCATTAACAGGCTAAGTATAGGTATTCAATCTTTTTTTGAAGACGACCTTACATGGATGAACCGGGCTCATAATGCGCAACAAGCTGCGGAGTGTATAAGACTGGCGCAAGGCACAGGCTTCAGTAATCTTAGCGTCGATTTAATTTATGGCACTCCTACGTTGAGCGATAACAACTGGAGCCGCAATGTTGAAAAAGTAATTAACCTTGGCATTCCTCATCTTTCATGTTACGCGTTAACGGTAGAGCCAAAAACGGTGCTTGAAAAAATGATCGCAGAAAAGAAAATAGCCAATGTGGAAACCGAAAAACAAGCAATACATTTTGAAATGCTAATGCAATGGATGAACGAAGCAGGATACGAACATTATGAAATTTCAAATTTTTGTAAACCTGGCTGCAGAAGCAAACACAACAGCAGTTACTGGCAGAGAAAATCTTATCTCGGTCTTGGTCCTTCAGCCCACTCATTTAATGGCATTAGCCGCCAATGGAATGTTGCTAATAATGCTTTGTACATTCGAAGTTTATTTAAAAATGTTTTACCGTTTGAAATAGAAACATTAACAACTGATCAGCGGCATAATGAATATATAATGACAAGTCTTAGAACACTGGAGGGCATATCATTACAAAAAGTAACCAACGAATTTGGAGAGTTAAGAACACAGGAGCTTTTAAAATCAGCCCAACCCTACATTCAACATCGCACTTTGAAATTAGAGAACCGTCACTTACAAACTACTATTAAAGGAAAGCTACTTGCAGATGGAATTGCAGCCGATCTTTTTAGAATATGATGTAAAAGAATTCGGTAGTATGAACGAGTCTTTTTTAGCACAGAAATTACACCGGTCTTTATCGGGGAACACAGAGAAAGCCTCTGCGATTCTAACTGTATATTTCCTCTTGCAGCCTGTAAATAATAAATTGAGAAGAAACAGCATAAGATTTGCAATAAATAAAAGAAGAATTTGCATTACTTCAATGCAACGGTCAATAAAGTCTTGTTGTCAGCCTTGCAAATAAAACTTATAATTATGAAAACGCTATTCGTACTTTTTACACTTTTTATGAATGTTTCCTTTTCCGCCTGCACCAAAGAGACTACTGAGGATACTATAAAAGAAACTTACCCGTTTCAATTTAAGGGCTTGCTAAAAAAACAAGAGATAACAACTTATCAGTATGGCACTCATACCATCTCTAATGAAGGTAAAACCTACGCATTAAAAAGCAGCACTATCAATCTTGATACCCATGTCAATAAAACTGTAACTGTAAAAGGAAATAAAATTAATGGTTACCCTGTAGATGGCGGCCCTGAATTTATAGACGTTAAAGAGGTTGAGTAACAAAGAACAATTATATCTATGTACCGCTGACAACCGTAGTAATATTATTAGGAGCAGCAGCATTTGTACTGTTCTTAATTTCATTACTTTTATGCCTTAAAAAACACAATGGCCAGTACAAAAATTACGGTAAACAGCAATGGTTCACTACGAATTGAAGGCGACTTTGAGATAGTTGACAAATTTGGAAACTTGTATGATTTAGGAGGCCGGGATATGGTTTCGATTTGCAGGTGTGGCCTTTCAAAAAATAAACCTTTCTGCGATGCTTCGCATAAAGGGCACTTCGAACATGACGCTATCGCTTTTGCCCTCCCCCCCAAAAAATAAGCAGGTTTCGCTGCATGTGTGTTAGGCATAGCATTTGCAAAACCTGAGGTATGAAAAAACTAATTTATACTTTGGTTATAAGCAGTGCTTTCGCAGCATGCAGCTATTTTGACAAGTCTCCCACAACTAACTCCGCCGACAACTCCTCACAGCCTTCTGAAGCTAAACCTGAAGTTCCGCAGGTAAGAGATGTTACCATTACCCCGGCTAATGCTTATAATGATATCTTTATAGATAGCACAGCAGTAGAAACATTTATAAAGAATAAAAATGTTTCTGCTGCCGATGCTCAGTCCGTAAAAAATTTTTACAACCCTCGTAATTATGGCTTAGCATGGTTCTTTAAAGATGGCCTTACCGAACAGGGAAGAGCTTTTTGGAATGCTTATTCTTATGCAAATACACATGGGCAAAAAGATGCATCACCAGATAAGCAGCTAAACAAAAGGATGGACAGCCTGCTTGAAGCGGAGACGGTAATGATCGAGGGAACTGATACAGGATTTCTAAATACAGAAATGGCGCTTACGCTTAAGTTTTTACAATATAAAAGAAACAGTGATAGACAAAGCTTAATTAACAAGGTTCCGCTAACGTGGCTTGTTCCTGCAAAGAAAACCGATGAACTGGCAATGGCAGATTCCATTTTAAACAATAAAGAAATCGCCGAGGTATCTGATAGCACAAATAAACCTTTCCACAATTTGAAGGGGCAATTAAGTAAGTACGATTCAATTGCGAAGAAAGGCGGATGGCAGCCTATAGTTGCACGAGTGGGCAAATTAAAAAAAGGAGCTTCTTCACCAATTATAGCCCTTATTAAAAAAAGATTACAGGTTACCGGAGAAATTGAAGGCACAGATACGAGCGGGAAATATAATGATACATTAGAATTAGCTATTAAATCTTACCAGCAGCAAAACGGGCTTAAACCCGACGGTGTTATTACCGACTCTCTTGTTAATGTTTTAAACGTTCCTGCCCGTCAGCATCTTAAACAAATATTGGTAAATCTTAACCGTATGCTTTGGATACCCCCGCAGGTAAAAGACAATTATGTTGAAGTAAACATTCCTGACTTCATGCTGAATGTTTATGAGGACAACAAGAAAGCATTTGATATGCCGGTGGTTGTTGGCAAAGAAGGTTCAAATACAATGATGTTTACCGGAGATTTGTACCAAATTGTATTTAGCCCATACTGGAATATACCAGCAAGGATTGTTAGAGATGAAATTGTACCTGCGATGGAAAACGATCCCAATTATTTAAAAAGCAAAAAGATGGAGATCGTTCGTAAAACGGATAGCCTGCCAATAATAAGGCAACTACCCGGACAAGGAAATGCTTTGGGGAGAGCGAAGTTTTTGTTCCCCAACAGTTTTGATATTTATTTGCATGATACAGAAGCAAAGGAGGTATTTGAAAATAAAAAAAGAGCCCTTAGTCATGGCTGTATACGTTTGGCTGACTCAGAGAAAATGGCTGAATATATTTTGCGGGATCAAAAGGAATGGACATCTTCAAAAATTAATGAAGCAATGAACAGCACTAAACCGGTGGAGGTGGCGGTAAAGAAAAAGCTGCCTGTTGTAATTACTTATTTTACAACCTGGGTTAATGATGAAGGACAATTAGTTTTTAGAGAAGATATATATGGGCATGATAAGAAAATGGCTGACAGAATGTTTACTTCGGCGGCTTCTCCTGCTTCTCCTGCATAGATAGAACAAAGGTTTGCACTAATAAAAGCAAGCACAGTGTTCGTTGTTACCATTTGAAATTGTGCTTGCTTTTATTTTTATTTTGTTGCTCTTATCACATAAAAATGATCGTCTTATTCTTATAAACAAATACACGTTCATTAAAGACGAGTTTTAAAGAATTGGAAAGTACATTTTTTTCAACGTCTCTGCCGGCTTGCGCCATTTCTTTAGCGCTGTGAGTATGATCTACAGGAATAATATTCTGCGCAATGATAGGACCTTCATCAAGATTTTCGTTTACAAAATGTGCCGTAGCCCCTATGATCTTTACGCCTCTTTCATAAGCTTTAAGGTAAGGGTTTGCCCCGATAAACGCAGGTAAAAAAGAATGATGAATGTTAACGATGCGGTTGTGGTACCTGCTTAAAAAAGGTGCCGATAATACCCGCATGTATTTGGCAAGCACGATAAATTCGGGATTAATTTGTTGCAGCAAAGCAAGTATTCCTGCTTCATGTTCTTCCCTGGTTTTATTCTCATGTTCAATGTAGAAGAAAGGAATATCAAACTTCTTAGTAAGGTCTTGAAGATTTGAGTGATTACTGATTACAGCAAGGATGTTGGCGGGCAGATCATTGAAGGCATGGCGAACCAAAAGATCGCTTAAACAGTGATACTCTTTAGTTACCAGGATAACAATATCCTTCTTCCTGTTATCACTCAGTTTTATTTCAACGTTGGTTGGAAGAATATCATAAAGTTCCTTCAACAGGCTTTCCCGGTCAAAGTCCCCTGAAAATTCTGTTCTCATAAAGAAGTGGTTATAATTCCTTTCTACAAATTCATCGTTGCTTATAATATTTAATTTGTGCTTAAACACAACGCTGGTGATCTTATAAATAAGACCGCTTTCATCTGCACAATTAATCAGTAAGATATGAGACTCCATATTCGATTGGCGTTGATATAAAGCGCTATAATTAAATTAATAAGCGTTATTGCCCATCCTGTAAAGTTGGTTAAACAGCAGCTTAAACGTTCCATGTGTTTGTGCCCGAAAAGTGATCTCAGGACCAAAAGCATAGAGTTTTCCTGAGCCTACAGGAGCTTCAAAAGCTGCTACTCCATCCTGTAAATAAGCTTGTCCCCACGCCCATCCGCTTCGCAGCGGTTTGTCAGTTGCAAACCATGCTAAGGGCTTTACTTCACCTTTAGCTATAGCTGATGGAGCAATTTTAAATACAGGGCTGGCGTCAAAATACACATCCGTTACGGAAGGCATGCCCCATGTAGCAGGCCTGGTGGTATCAACCGATAAACGCATTATACTACCGGGGATATAAAACTTTTCTCCTGCAAGCGGGCGCTCCTGCCCGTTATTCATTTCTACCAAAGCATTTCGAACCGGCAAACCAATATGATAAGCAAGGTTTGTACTGGAGCCAATGGTAATTACGCTTCCGCCCAATTCCATAAAACGTTTTAACTGCTGTATAGAGGTATCGGTTGAAATTCTTCCAAGGCTTGCGCGATACTCAACAGGGATTTCTTCCGGCTTAGGTTGTGTGTTAACACTACGATTTGATGTACCACGGTTAACAGCAGGAATGGCACCTGAAACAAATACAATAGCATCGTATTTTTTTCGCAGATCAGTGGTATCAATTTCTTTAGAATAAATTACCTGGAAAGGAAAGTGATATTGCTCCAATATCCAACGTACCCAGCCCGAAGACATGGACCCACCATAAACATCCCACAGAGCAATACGAAGGGGAGAAACAGGAGTAAGGCCAGAGGGTGTTTTTTTCACTCCCCCGATACTAATATTTAAATCGGAGGCATACTTAGCTAAAAGCAATCTTGCTTTTGAAGATGCTGGTATGTAAAAGGTCCCTGGATTATCATTACCTGTCTTTAACGGTACACGAAAAACTTTTAGGCCTTCTTTCAAAAGATCGTTAACTGCAATAAATGAATTATTGCTTGCAGAATTTAGCATATAGCCGGCCACAGATGAAGAAGCATCAAGTCTGCCTTTTGGCGATTGAATTTCTCCATATTCTACCCTTTGGAAAGGTCCTTCGAAGCCATTCAGAACCCGGTCGAACTGTACACCCATTTCGTAAGCCAATGTCCATCCTGCAGCATCGTACGGTGGCACCGGTGGTCCGCCCGGATACTGAAAATCGTTTGGATGATCCTGGGGCTCAAACATATCCAACACGTGCGGACGAAAAGCCTGGTTTGTTTTTATAATATATGAACCGGCAGGGTATTTCTTTCCTGCTGCAGAAAAATCATTGGTAGCCTTATGAACAAGAATGCCCGACCGTACCAGAGCATTTACAAATCTTACTGCTGTTGCAAAATCAGGCTGATCAGAAGAAATAATATATCCTCTTGCATCCCGAAGCGTGGAGTCTTTGAAAACTACATTATAAAACTTAAGAGGAATGGTATCGCTTGCTGAGATGCTTCTGCCTGAATCCGCCGGCCTTGTTGCCGCCCTGTCTTTTCTATAGGCTTTATTGATAGAGTCAACGTACTTAGGTGTAAGAGACCAATTATCCCTGCTACCCTTCTCGATAGAATTTCTACCCATGCGATATATGCCATACAGCAATTCTTGCCGTTGATTTACAGCATAGTTAAGCACAGCGTAATTAAGCGAAACAGAATAATCAATAGACTGCCTGAAATGCCACTCCTGCGGAACAACCGGGTAAGGTGTAGCGCCATTAGGAATGAGGCGGTTTGGAACGAGTGGCACTTTTGCAGGCGTTGGGCTGCCAATGATCTCTGTCAACAAACCAATCATATTATGAAAATAACCGGTAGTGCGTAAACCTCCGTTCCACCAGGTACTATAAACTGACCCTGCCCTTTGTGTATAACCCGGCTTCCCTTCAACATTAAGTCGGTTATTCATAGCTGCCCCTACACCATCAAGGCTTGTAATCAAAATTGGATCATAAGCATAATTGAAGGGATCACGATAAGGCGGGCCAGCCACAACAGAACCCTGCGGACCAGCCTGGTGATGATTATATATGATCTGCGGCATCCACTCAACGTACTGCTGCCTGCTGATGTTCTGGGTTTCCTTCATGTTCATCATGAAGAAATCGCGATTATTGTCGTGGCCTATATACTTCTGGTAAAGCCGCGGTATGTTCATCTTACGTTTCCCGGGGTCGCTCTCCCGCATATACCAGTTCGACACCAACTCCTGCCCGTCAGGATTAGCATGTGTAAACAAAATAATTGATTGATCAAGGATGCGTAGGGTTTCAGGGTCTTTCCGGCTTACAAACTGATAAATCGTTTCAATAAGCTGATGCGCGCCAACAACTTCAGTTGCATGAAGGCCACCATCGATCCACACAATTGCTTTGCCTTCGTTTGCCAATGCATGCGCCTGCTCTTCCGTTACGTTTTCTGCATGTGCAAGTTTCTGCGAAATTTCTTTATAATGATCCAGGTTTTTTATATTCCCGGGCGATGAAACAATAAGCATATACTGATGTCTCCCCTCTTCTGTAACACCTATGTCAACAAGCCGGGTACGGTCAGACGCTTCAGCAATTTTCTTAAAGTAAGCTTCGGTTTGAGTGTAATTAGCCAACTGATAATCGTCGCCAATATTAAATCCAAAGTGTTCTTTAGGCGAAGGGATTGTTTGTGCAAAACAATTGATTACACTAATGAATGTTGCAGTAAATGCTATAAAAATATTTCTTACCATGTAAGCTGTTATTGAGAGTATTACTTAAAAACTTTGAATATAATTCTTTCAAAACTAATAAAACAAGTAAAAGGAAAACCCCCAAATCCGAGGTAAAAAAAACATTTGATTAATCGCGGATAACACTTGTAATTTCATCTTATATGATTACAGACGAAATAATAATGCTTTCAAAAAAGCTATGGAATTACCACCTGATGAACCATGTTTTGAAAAAATCTGACTGTATTCTTGTATTGGGAAGTCATGATGTAAGGGTTGCTGAATGGGCAGCAGAATTATATCTTGAGCAATGGGCACCGATTTTAATTTTTTCGGGTGGACTTGGCAGATTAACCGATGGTTTGTGGACCGAAACCGAGGCCGATAAATTTGCCCGGATAGCTATGGATAAGGGTGTGCCAAAACAAGCTGTTCTTATTGAAAACAGATCAACGAATACAGGTGAAAATATAATTTTCACTCAGCAATTGCTTAAGGAAAAAAAACTTGATCCTCAAACTTTTATTGTTGTACAAAAACCTTACATGGAACGCAGGAGTTATGCTACATTTAAAAAACACTGGCCTGGTAAAAGTTTGATGATTACTTCTCCAAAAATACCTTTTGATGAATATGCTACAGAAGAAATACCACTTGAAAAAGTGATTAACATAATGGCCGGCGATCTGCAAAGAATTAAAGTTTATGCCGAAAAAGGATTTCAGATCCCCCAGAAAATACCGGTTGACGTATGGAACGCATATGAACGTTTGGTAGAGTTAGGTTTCAACCAGCAACTAATTTAAAAGGTAAGGTTTATAAAATTCTTTCTCTTCTAATATACGGGGCAAGCTAAGCAGGGAACATATATTGCATTGCAATAGCGCGGTTCGCCAATCGAAATATCGTCAACTTTATTTTAGAAAAGGCTATTTTGATAATACTGAATAAGGATTGGGAACGCTATCATCATCTCTGTCCGAACTTTTTACATTATTGTTAGTACTTAACTCATCCTCAGTTGAAGGTATAACGGTGGTGTTATCTACTTCAAACAAGCTGGTATCTTGTGCTTCAGCAGAATCAGTTAGTTCAACCTTTGCATTACGCAATTCTTCGTCAGTAGTAGTATGATGTTCATCCCTTAAGTGCCGGTGAGCTAATTCGCTAATTGTTTCAGCTTTACCCTTTTTAGGACTAGTATTTTCAGGCAAGGGCGTTTGTTTATTCTGCATGATAAGGCGGTTTATAAAAATTCATATAAAATAATGCCAGCCTTTATATGTTTTTCGATATTATTTTAATTTCAAACTTACGAAAATTTTGCAGGCGGGGTTTGTTCTTTTCCACAGTTACTTAACTTGTTTTACCTCCACTCTTTCAAAACATTCCTGCACTGATTGATATATCTGCCTGAAAATAAGACAGCATGAACAAGCAACGGATATAATTGGGTAAGAGTTACCCGCTTCCGCCAATTCTTTTCCAGGGGGAATATCTCGTTATACGCTTGATAAAAGCGATGATCGAAACCGCCGAACAACAAGCTCATACCTAAATCCATTTCACGATGACCAAAATAGACAGCAGGGTCAAAAACAGATGGCAGAACTTCAGGGATATTTTTTTTAGCAGCGCTTTGTACTGCCATAAAGTTGCCCGCCCATAAATCACCGTGCAGCAGAGAAGGTGGTTCATCCGGAAAAACTTCTTCAAGCCGGCCGCAAATTATTTCGGCTGCCTCTATATCAGATTTTGATAAAGAGGTTTGCTTATAAAGTTTTTGTACTAAAGGCATGATGCGTTGGGTTGAATAAAACTCCTTCCACAATGTGTTATACTCATTTGTCTGCACCAGTGATCCGATAAAATTACACGAGGTCCAGCCGAAGTGCGAATTGGTTATACGATGAAGCTGTGCTAATCCTTTCGCAAATTGCTCCCCCAAATAAGTTGCATGCAATGTTTTTTCCAGCCATTCCAAAAGCAGGTATTGTTGCCCCTCGTATTCTCCTGTTGCTACAACTTCAGGCACTTTTAACAACGATGCTTGCTGCAGCGCTTTCAATCCTTCAGCTTCTTTCTGAAACATGAGGGGAAAATCCGAAGCTGAATTAAGTTTCATAAAAAAAAGACCCCTGTTTGTGTCAACAGTATAAGTTTCATTAATATCTCCGCCGCTAACCCTGCGGTTACTTATACATTGCAGTCCATGTGCTTCACAAATCAACTTGATGTAATTTGTCATTGCTTAAAAATGGAAAATATATTTGAGTGCAAATTGTACCTCTAAAAATTAATTATGTTCTACCGGAAGCTTTGGTTATACATTTCGTGCATACTTGTTGCCTGCTCGTCACCCGAATATAAATATCCCCACATTAAGATACAGACGAGATTGGGAAATATTGAGATTGAATTATACCCTGATAAAGCACCCAAAAGCGTATCAGCATTTTTATCGTATGTTGATTCTGGTTATTATAAGAACGCCACGTTTTACAGGGTGCTAAACCTGGATAATCAACCTTCGGGTTCATATAAAGCCGAATTAATACAGGGAGGATTGTGGAGAACCAATTACACAAAGTCAGCCAAACTGAAAGGCATACCACATGAAACAACCCAACAAACAGGGATTTTGCATAAAGACGGAGTAATATCGTTAGCCAGGCAGGAGCCTGGTACTGCAACCACCGAATTCTTTATTTGTATCGGCGATCAGCCAGGTTTTGATTTTGGAGGCGAAAATAATCCTGACAAGCAAGGTTATGCAGCATTTGGCAAAGTGGTAAAAGGCATGGATGTAGTAAGGAGCATTTACAGGCAACCTGAAGATGATGAGGCTTTTGATCCGCCGGTAGATATTTATAATATTGTAAGATTATAAATATTGGAGGATCGCAAATATTCTTATAAGGTATATTTAATTACCAGTAAGTAAAATCACTAAAAAACCCTCTGTGTTAGGCAAAGGGTTTTAATAACAAGGGTTTTTCACGTGCTACATTTATTTAGGTTGCTTGGGAGTGATAATGTACATCCCCATGTAGCAGATTATTTCATAATCTCTCATTAATCTTAGGTTTAATTGTTAAGAAATAAAAATTAGGATTGCTCCTTATGATTGTCCCGTTCTTAAAATATTACTTTCAGCTTTATTTTTAATACTGCGCAGGTACCGGTAACAGATAACCATTGCCTGTATACAGTTGCCTAATACAGGCATTTTCAAAAAATTTAGTTAGGTAGTTTTAGAATTAATCATAACATGTCTAAATCCTATTTTAGAATAGATGTACTAATCCTGAAAAAAGTCTTTAAATATTTGTTATTGAATTTCTTTTTAAAGCTGAAGGTCTTAATTAAACAACTGCTGATTTCTTATTAGAAGAATTTAAGCAATTGTATTTAGCGGTTTGTTTTTAGAATTGGAATACAATCAAAATTTTAATTTGTATTCTGTACTTTAAATATACGACTGTGTATTTTACAAGTAGTTTAGTTGTTGATAACAATATGCAAAGCAAGATTTTGTTAAGAGTATGAAAGATAACGTGCCTGATGATTACAGTGTATTAATATTTAAACGTATATACTTAATACAAATTGCCGATTGTAAAATACAGAATTGCAAGAGGTGGTTGAATGAAAAATTAGAGGCATAAACGATAGAAGGCTTCTAGGGTAAAGCCAGAATATTATAAGTAACAGACAAAGATTTAATGCCGGCTTCTTGAGAATTTATACGAGGCCTCATCAAAATTATAGATAAAAAATACGTTTCTATCTTTCATCTGCAACGTGAGCCGTCGTGAGACCTAAGACCTCACTTGTCCATGACCTTGTTGTGCGCAAAAGCTCGGCATCTGAACCTAACGATTCGCCATAGGAAGGTATCATCTGCTTTAATTTGGTTTGCCATTCCTGCGTGTTCATCTTATCCTTAAAACATTGTTTCATAAGGTTAAGCATGATTGACACAGCGGTTGAAGCACCGGGAGATGCACCTAATAATGCTGCAATAGATCCATCGGCTGCACTAACTACTTCTGTCCCAAATTCAAGAATGCCCCCTTCCTCCTCATCCTTTTTAATCACCTGCACACGCTGGCCGGCAATCTCCATTTCCCAATCCTCTAATTTGGCAGCAGGAACATATTCCTGCAGCAGTTCAAGCCTTGCTGCAGGAGTAAGCCTAACCTGGTCGATCAGGTATTTTGTGAGGGGAATATTATGAATACCGGCAGATAGCATAGGTATTATGTTGCTAAGCCTTATTGATTTTATAAGATCGAAAAATGAACCTTTTTTGAGGAACTTAGTTGTAAACCCGGCATAAGGACCAAACAACAATTCTTTCTTTCCTTTAATCATTCTTGTATCAAGGTGCGGAACAGACATGGGCGGCGAACCTACTGCTGCAGTTCCGTACACCTTCGCCTGGTGCCTTTCAATAAGTTCCCGGTTTTTACATCGCAGCCATTGTCCGCTAACAGGGAAACCTCCAAAACCTTTACCTTCCGGAATGCCTGATTTTAGAAGCAACGGCAACGATCCTCCTCCTGCACCAATAAAAACAAATCTTGCTGTTACTTCCCGGCTTTTCCCGGTTGACATGTCCTTCACTTTTACCTGCCACCTGCCATCTGAATGCTGCTTAAGCCTCATAACCTCGTGATGATAATGAAGTGTAACATTGCGGGTTTGTGTAAGATGCTTAAACATGCAACGGGTAAGCGAGCCAAAGTTTACATCGGTACCAATCTCCATTCGCGTAGCGGCGCAGTTCTGGTTCTTGTCCCGGCCTTCCATTATCAGTGGGATCCACTCCTCCAACTGCTGGCGGTCTTCTGAATATTTCATTTCGTTAAACAGGTGACACTTCTGCAGTGTGGAATGCCGCTTCCTCAAATACTCAATATTCTTATCACCCCAAACAAAGCTCATGTGTGGTATCCTTCTTATAAAACTTTCCGGTACATCAATAAACTTTCGCTGAATGAGGTACGACCAAAACTGCTTTGAGACCTCAAAGGACTCCGCAATCTTTACCGCTTTAGAAGTGTCAATAGTACCATCCTCAAGTTCAGGCGTGTAATTTAATTCACAAAACGCAGAGTGGCCGGTACCCGCGTTGTTCCATGCATCGGAGCTTTCTGCTGCTGCATTATTCAGTCTTTCAAAAACCTGTATTGAAGTGGCAGGTTCCAGTTGCTTAAGCAGCGTGCCGAGAGTTGCACTCATAATACCCGCTCCTATCAATACTACATCTGAATCGACATTTGCGGCACCATTATTTTTGCTCATTGATAAAAATTTATTGTACACTTAAAGTAACCCTAACCACTAATTTTAAAAACTTACTCGTTGCCCGCCTGTTCTTCCAAAAAAGATTATACCCAAGTTGAGAGCCTTTTAAATAATTGCTTATTTCGGGCCTGTTTGCCGCAGTAACGGTGAGTGAGTCTGAATAGACATCGGGGAAATTTATAATAGCTATATCGGCAGCAGCCGTATCATTGTTCGAATAAATTCTCATGCGGGCACTTTCAAAATTGGCGAGGTTGTTAGCTTCGCTCGCATTCTTTAATCTAATTTCAATCTTCTTTACCGTAACGGAAGTTATTGCAGCAGCTCCTAACGTTCCCGCCGTATTCGCTCTTATGGTACTATCCAGATTTATAGGCGTCTTTAAAGCCCCTACAGGTATTTCCTTTCCTGAAACAAAAGCTATCGGTGGGATGCTGAGTTGAATATCCGGAATATTTACGTTGAAAGAAGGCAGTAACTTTTTCTTTATCTCATTTTTGATCCCTTCTCTGCACGAACAGAAATTGATTAAAATTAAGAGGGTTCCTAAAAAGCCCATCATAGTTCTCTTCATAGAGTCTCATTTAACAGAGATAAAGGCTAATACAATGTACGTACCACCTCTCTTTATATGGCTCCCATTTTCCCGGCATATGATGTTCTCATTGTGAGAGCAAGTAAACTGTCCTTAAAAAAACTACCTTAGTATTTAAGATAACCTGTTTGAAAAAAAGTACTTATATTCTTCTGCTTGTATTTATTTGGGCATGTTCAACTACTAAAGTTGCTAATAATTCGTCCGCTGATATACCGGCACAGCCATATATAGATTCTATCGTTAACCAGTATGCTCCCGATAAGCGAACTGCTTTATTTAAAGTGGTTAGGAAAGGGACTGTTCTTTCCGGGGAAACAAATCTTGCTGAGGCCAAAGCTGCTTTGCTCGAAAAGTTGTATGCTGCCAATATCAACTTTGTAGACAGTATTCAAATACTCCCTCAGCAAAATTTACAAGGCAAACATTCTGCTGTTGTTTCTGTTTCGGTAGCTAACCTCCGTTTACTTCCGGGTCATCCTGCCGAGTTGGTAACACAGGCAACTTTGGGCACACCGCTAAAGGTTTTAAAAAAAGAGAGAGGATGGTATCTTGTTCAAACACCAGACAAGTATTTGGCTTGGGTAGAAGGCGGCATGCTTGCATTTATGGATACGCTTACTTTTAAGAAATGGAAGCAAAGTGAAAAGCTGATATATACACAGCCGTTTGGTTTAGCTTACGCTTCGCCTGATGCTCAGGCAGCGACAGTATCTGATTTAGTGTATGGAGATGTATTAACTACAGGTAGCCGGAAGAACGGATTTTACGAAGTTTCTTTTCCCGATGGACGTACAGCTTTCGTACCTGTTGAAGACGCAATGAAATACAAAGAATGGGCACTTAGCAGGCAACCTACACCGGATAATTTAGTACAGTCAGCAAAACAGCTATTGGGTGTTCCCTATTTATGGGGTGGCACTTCTTTCAAAGGAGTTGATTGCAGCGGTTTTACCAAAACTGTTTACTTTATGAATGGACTTGTATTGCCACGCGATGCCAGTCAGCAGGTGAATATTGGCGAAGAAATAGATACTAAAAATGGCTGGAGTAACCTTCGGCCCGGCGATTTATTATTCTTTGGCATTCCTGCGAAAGATACGAGGCCAGAACGTGTGGTGCATGTCGGTATGTGGATTGGCAATGAGGAATTTATCCAGGCGGCAAGTATGGTTAAGATAAGCAGCTTCAATACCAGCGCTGCTAACTACGACTCATCTGAACACCGCCGATTCCTTAGAGCTAAACGAATTCAGCCACAAGCCGCTATTTATGATCTTCGCAAAGCGCCGCTTTATTGATTTAATAAATCTACCCTTTAATAATTTTTTTTGCTTATAGTTAATAGCTCTTAACTTGTCAACCTATCAACCTCAACCCATAACCCGTCAACCTATCAACCTATCAACCTCAACCCATAAACTTATTAACCAACTAAAAACTAACTTCTGTATGAATAGATTTCTCCATCTTTTGTTCCCGGCGTCTTTATTTGCTGCGATATCCTGTAATCAAAATAGTGCTCAAACAAACAACGATGAAGGATTAGCAGCGTTACGTGCAGATAGCCTTGGAAGAAATGTTTCAGTACTCTCATCCGATACCTTTCAGGGCCGGAAGCCATTTACACAAGCAGAAACTACCACCATTAATTATTTACAAAACCAATTTTCCGCTCTCGGTTTAGAGCCTGGTAATGGTAATAGTTATTTTCAGGATGTGCCTATGGTTAATATTGCTACCGTTGCCGATCCAACTATGCAGGTTCAATCTGCTAAAGGAAACTTTACTTTAAAAGGTTTTGAAGACTATGTTATCTGGACCGACAAGACCGATGAGACTGTTACATTAAATAATAACGATCTTGTTTTTGCAGGCTATGGAGTAGTGGCGCCTGAATATAACTGGAACGATTATGCAGGCCTTGATGTGAAGGATAAAGTAGTATTGGTACTTGTGAATGATCCCGGTTTTAACAGTAGCGACTCAACGTTGTTTAAAGGAAAAACAATGACTTACTATGGCCGCTGGACTTACAAGTTTGAAGAAGCTGCAAGGCAAGGTGCAAAGGGTTGTTTGATTGTTCACAATACAGTAGCTGCAAGCTATCCTTTTACCGTTGTTCAGAACAACTGGAACGGGGCGAGGCTGCATTTAGATCCTCGTGGTAAGAACGAAAAAAACTGCGATGTTATTGGATGGGTTTCCGCCAATACTGCTCAAAAATTATTAGCAGCTTCCGGTTTCGACTCCTCTCTTTTTGCTAAAGCAGATCAACGCGGCTTTAAGCACGTGCCTTTAAATGTTAAGCTGTCAACAAGTATTAAGGTTAATGCCACTTATAATAAATCGCATAATGTAATTGCAAAAATAACCGGTTCAAAACGTGCCGATGAATACATTATATATTCAGCACATTGGGATCACTTAGGTATAGGTAAAGCGGATGAAACCGGTGATACTATTTATAACGGAGCTTTAGATAACGCAAGTGGTACCGCAGCTTTGCTTGAGCTTGCACGTGCTTTCAAAAGCCTGAAAACAAAACCTGAAAGAACGATTATCTTTTTAAGTGTGACTGCAGAAGAGCAAGGATTGTGGGGCTCTGCTTATTATGCAGAAAATCCGGTTTATCCTGCTGCAAAAACCGTTGCTAATATCAATATGGATGGCCTTAATGCCTTCGGCAAAACGAAGGACATCATTATTATTGGAAAGGGTCAAAATGACCTGGAAGATGTATTGAGAGAAGAAGCTGAAAAAGCGGACCGTGTACTTGCTTACGAAACACATCCTGAAGCAGGTTACTATTACCGCTCCGACCATTTCAACTTTGCCAAAGTTGGAATACCGGCTTTATATACAAAGCGCGGAGTTGATGTTATTGGAAAAGGACCTGCTTACGGAGAACAATTGGAAGAAGAATACAGGCAAAAGCATTATCATCGGCCCTCCGATGAATACGATGCCAAAGCAATGT
>MWYU01000161.1 GCA_002050375.1 Chitinophagales bacterium 62-2 | reverse complement strand
ACCCTAAAGGGAGAAAACTATGAGCCAACTGTTTGGGTAACCACAAAACGTATTAGCACTCCGCCAGATGGCGGAGCGGGGGGGCTTGAGATTTCTGTAAAAGACAATGGCACCGGCATACCTCAAAAAATATTGGATAAAATCTATCAGCCTTTCTTTACAACAAAACCAACTGGGCAGGGAACAGGATTGGGTTTATCATTAAGCTATGATATTATAAAAGCACATGGAGGAGAATTGAAGGTGGAAACGAAAGAAGGAGAAGGTGCTGAGTTTATTATCCTGTTACCTATAAAAGATAATCTCAAATAATCTTATGAAGTTACTTCTCGCCATTTTTATACTTTTCGTGTGTACCGCAGGGAAAAGTTTTTCACAGAACATTGCCGATAATACAATTCATCCTGCAAAACTTCCTGGTAACGGTATTTTACTAGATAAGGGGTGGAAGTTTCATAAAGGCGACAATACCGAATTTGCAGACAAGGATTATAATGATAAAACCTGGCAGAACATAAATCCTACTTTAGATATACATGATTCTTTAACGGAAATACGGGAGGGAATAGGATGGTTTCGTATTCATATTTCCATTGATAGTAACGATAATAACCAGATAGCTTTATTGGTTCAGCAATCAGGAGCTTCTGAAATTTATTTTAATGGACACCTCATGCAAACCTTTGGTCATTTGAGTGCAAGTCCCGCAGAAGTAAAAGCTTACGACCCTTTATGGAAACCATTTATACTTTCAGGAATAAAAGCAGGAGACAATGTAATAGCGGTTCGGTATGCGCTTCAATCAAACATCTTTTATACTACCATTTTTGAAACCGCAAATCCTGCTATCTGGATGAAAGTGATGGCACCAGATAATGCTATAAATTATTATAATAAAATTAGTATAAGGCATGAACGGTTTGAATTTATACTTATTGGTATTTGCATTATGCTGTTTATTCTGCACCTGCCATTTTATTTAGTTTATCCTACTCAAAAAGCTAATTTATACTTTGCGTTATTTGCCTTAACGTATATGGCAGGATGTATAGTACAACTTTATTTCTACCTATATAGCCATCATGTTGCCGGTAAGTTTTATTTTGGAAATTTAGCTTTTATCTTTTTCGTTTCAAGCAGTCTCTTTTTGTTTTTCTCAGTTAAACAGTTTTTAGGGCACAAGAAGGACGTTACTTATAAAGCTTTAATTATTTTAACAGTATTCGCTTGTATCCTTGATGCCTGGCCGTATGGTTGGGGATGGAAGATTGGTGGTGCAATTATGCAATTGCTTATACAGTTAAGTATAACCCGTATTGCAATTCTTTCTGTTTTTAAAAGAAAAAGAGATGCACGTATTATTGCTATTGGCGGAATATGCTGCGTTGCTTTCTTCTTTACCTTTTTGCTGCAAGGTACTTTCACTAATAATAGCTTTCTTGAAGCGCTTACTCCTCTTAGAATGGTTAATTATGTTTTATACAACTTAAGCCTCCCTGCTGCCGCTTCCATTTTTCTTGCCCTTGATTTTGCTTTCACTAATCGCACTTTAAAAGAAAAGTTGATTGAGGTAAACGACCTTTCAAATAAAACAATTGCACAGGAACAGGAGAAACAACAAATCTTAGCACAACAAAATGAGACACTCGAAAAGCAGGTGCAGGAGCGAACCATTGAGTTAAGTCAGTCTTTAAAAGACCTGAAAGAAACACAAACGCAATTAGTACAACCGAGAAGATGGCTTCGCTTGGTGAGCTTACTGCAGGCATTGCTCATGAGATACAG
>MWYU01000099.1 GCA_002050375.1 Chitinophagales bacterium 62-2 | reverse complement strand
TGGTTACCGATGGTTATCCTGATAAAAATTCGGGCGAGCAAAAGATATATTTAATGGATATGAAAACCGAGGAGGTAAAACTTTTAGGAAGTTATGTAGAGCCGAAGGAATACAGTGAAAAAGGGCAATGGCGTTGCGATATACATTCTCGCTGGAGCCCTAAGGGAGACATGATTGGATTTAACTCTACAAAAACCGGTGAAAGACAGGCCTACATTTACAGGGTAAAAGAACTTTAATTAACAGCCTATTAAATTAAGGTCTATGCCGGTTTGCATGGGTAAAATTGCCACGACCTTCAGGTTGTGGTTTGTATAAAAGATTTAGGTATTTGGCTTTAGCCAAAACTTATTCGAAATAGTGTGCATTAAACCCGGATTTTGCAGTGAACAATAAAAGGACTTAATGTATATTTTGTTATCAATATGCAACACGAATACACCGATAAAATGGTAACACCCTGGGGAGGGATGAAGGAGATGAAAATGCTGATTGATAAGACAGGCATCAGTAAAAAGTTAGCCGAATTAGGATTACCAGAGTCAAAAAGTAATAATCATATAGATGGGGTTAGTATTATCGAAAGCTTTTGGGTAAGCATCTGGATAGGTTGCTTCAGGTTTAGCCATACAGCAGTAGTACGGGTAGATGAAGTACTGCAACAAATATTTGGCTGGAAGCGGGTGGCTTCAGGAACTACTTTCGGAAGGTTCTTCAAAAAGTTCACTCCATCAATGAACTATCAAATATTCATTGATTTGTATAGTTGGTTTTTTGAGCAGATACAGTTTGACAATTATACCTTAGATGCAGATAGCAGTGTCATTCCCCGGTATGGAGAACAGCAAGGCAGCAAAAAGGGATACAATCCTAAAAAGCCCGGCAGAGGCAGCCATCATCCCCTATTTGCTTTTGTAAATGATATACGCATGGTAGCTAACTGCTGGAACCGTAGCGGCGATACAGCCAGCAGCAGCAATTGTATTCACTTTTTAGAAGAAACATTTGCTATACTTAAAAACAAAACGGTAGGCCTGTTCAGAGCCGATAGTGGTTTTTGCAGTGAGGCTATTTTGAAATTTATAGAAGACAGAAATATAGCTTATGTGGTAGCTTGTAAACTCTACGCCAATTTGCAAAGAGAGATTTACAGCATTGATAAATGGAATGCTATAGGTGAAGGCTTATGGATAAGTGAAATAGAGTATAAACAAGGCGGATGGAGTAAAGCAAGGCGGATCATTATTATCAAACAAAGTGAGCAAATACGACCAAGAGCTACGGGTAAAAAATTAAAAACATTATTCAGCAGCATGGGCATTGAAGATGACAAAGTTTACAGAACCCGTTACCATGCTTTTGCAACCAATCAGACACTGCCGGCTATAGAAATATGGGAACAATACAAACGCAGAGGCGATGCTGAAAACAGGATAAAAGAACTTAAAGAAGATTTTGGTGTAGAAGGATTTTGCATGGACAGTTTTTGTGCTACAGAAACCGCTATGAGATTTGTAATGATAGCCTATAATCTCATGAGTTTATTTAGGCAATTAACCCATTAAAAGCAAGCCCAGCCTAAGCTTTCTACATTAAGATTTAACTGCTTTGCAGTCGGAAGCTGGATAGACAAACAAGTAAAAACCATGGTATTAAAAATGTCCGTTCCACTAAAAAGAAGGCAATGGTACGATGGGCTATTTGCAAATATTCAAAACACCCAACTGCCAATAAGTCTTTCAGGATAATTCCTATTGCAAAATCTGGGTTTAATTACCAGCAGCAGATCAAACA
>MWYU01000231.1 GCA_002050375.1 Chitinophagales bacterium 62-2 | reverse complement strand
TTCGCAAACTCGATAAAAACTGTACTATTTTCTATAATAGCGGGCATGTAGGCCCGCAAATAAAAGAAACAATACCTTCCAATACCCACCTCGAATTAGAATCACTTCCTTCAGGGGGTTGGGGTTATATGCACTTTCCGCTTACCGTTCGCTATGCCCGTAACCTTGGAAAAGATTTGATGGGTATGACTGGAAAGTTCCATACCTCATGGGGCGATTTTCATTCCCTTAAAAATGAAGCAGCGCTGGAGTTTGAAACTTCGATGATGCTTGCCATGAATGCAAAATGTTCAATTGGCGATCAGTTACATCCACGGGGAAGATTGGATAAAGCAACGTATGATTTAATTGGAAAGGCTTATAAAAAAGTAGCAGAAAAAGAACCCTGGTGCGAAGGAGCAAAAGCTGTAACTGAAATAGGAGTCATATCATCTGAAGAATTTGCCATACATGGTATGGGTTCCAGAACACCGGAAGCTATGATGGGGGTTGTACGCATATTGCAGGAAGGTGGACACCAGTTTGAGGTGCTGGATAGCGAGAGCGATCTTGAAAACTATAAGTTAATTATTCTGCCTGATGTAATTCCGGTAAATGAAAAACTAAAGCAAAAGCTCCAAAATTATTTGGGCAAAGGTGGTTCTATACTATCATCGTACCAATCAGGTTTAGCGCCTGATGGAAAAACAATTGCGTTGTCTGAACTGGGAGTAACATTGGTTGGAGAAGCACCTTACAGTCCCGACTTTCTTGTTATAAAAGGCGCCCTTGCTAAAAATCTTCCCGAAACTGAATTGGTGATGTATATGAAAGGCATGGAAGTAAAAGCCAATGCAGGAGCAGAGGTATTATTGCAAACCAATGTACCTTATTTCAACAGGGAATGGAATCATTTTTCTTCGCACAAGCATACGCCCTCTTCAGGAAAGGCAGGCTATCCCGGTGTGGTGAAAAATGGCCGGAGCATTTATTTTATGCACCCTGTCTTTTCCCAATACAGTAAAAATGCACCTATATGGTGTAAGCAGTTAGTGTTAAATGCTATAAGTATGCTTAATCCAGAACCTTTGGTAAAGCATAATGGTCCTTCAGGTCTGATCGTGGCGCTAAATAATCAAGAGGCAAAAACCAGGAACGTTCTTCATCTTTTATATTATACGCCCGAAAGGCGGGGAAGTGATTTTGACGTTATAGAGGACGTGCTTCCTTTGTACAATATCAACCTATCAGTAAAGAACAATCGAAAAGTGAATACTGTAAAATTGGTACCCCAGAATCGAAGCGTGCCATTTAAAATTGTTAATCATAGAGTTGAGTTTACTTTAAAAGAACTGAACGGGCACCAGATGATTGCATTATCGTAGGTAGAGTTTGTAAAAAGATTTGGCCGGATGGAAAAGTATCAGAAACTGTTCTTGTACAAATAATTGAGCTAATGTTATTGGGTGTTTAGTGAAAAATGAATCAAGGGGCAATTTCCTTACATCATCTAACATGCCTGCTTTAGCTGTAACTAAGTTGATTTTATAAATGATTAAATAGCGATATTTAAATATCAAATCACAGTTTTTTTTTGGAATACTAACATCTGTTAGCCACTCAAGTAATTATAACTTAAGTATCTTACAATTTGCAATAAAACCCACCATATGAATAAAAAATACTACTTCACTTTTAGAGGCTGTTTTTCTATAATCCTCCTACTGACTGGATTATCAATAAAGGCCAATGCACAAATTACTGTTACCGGCTCTGTTACTGCTGCTGATACCAGAGAAATTTTGAATGGGGTAACGG
>MWYU01000266.1 GCA_002050375.1 Chitinophagales bacterium 62-2 | reverse complement strand
ACCCAGGTTGGTCATGTAATAGATTTTATGGCAACAGTAAAAGAGATGTCCGGTGTAACTTATCCTTCAATATTTAAAGGAAATAATATAACACCAACAGAAGGTGAAAGCCTGTTACCTATTTTTAAAAACGAGACACGTAAAGGACATGAGTACATTTTCTTTGAACATGTTCGCGGAAGAGCTGTAAGATATGGTGATTGGAAGTTGGTGACATTAGGTCCAAAAAGACAATGGGAATTATACAACATAAAGAACGATCGTACCGAGACAAATAATGTTGCTGCTGAACATCCGGATTTGGTTGAGAAACTAAAAAATAAGTGGAATGAATGGGCTAACAAAAACAAGGTTTTGCCAAAGCCTGATGTTAAGTCAAAAGAATAGAGTTTAAAATAGTTATTACGTTCTCTAAAGCTTAAGCTATATGAAAAAGATTATTTATGCAGGTTTTCTAGTTCTTGGTACTTTATGCTTATCTGTTACTAATGCACAAAAGCAGGATAAACCCAATGTAATTATCCTGTTTGTTGATGATATGGGTTACGGTGACTTAAGCAGTTATGGTAACACTCAAATTAAAACAAAGAATATAGATGCACTTGCAAAACAAGGTACACGCTTCACGCAGTTTTATGTAAACTCTCCGGTTTGTTCTCCTTCAAGAGTTGCAATGTTGACAGGGCAATATCCTGCCCGACACCAGTTCTATACTTACTTAGCAGAAAGGAAAAAAAATATCGAAAATAAAATGCCGGATTTTTTACCTGCAACTGTTCCAACATTAGCTAAAATGCTTCATGCTAATGGTTATGCAACCGGCCACTTTGGTAAGTGGCATTTGGGTGGAGGCAGAGATGTAGGTGATGCGCCATTGCCAACAGAGTATGGTTTTGATAAATCATTTACAAGCTTTGAAGGTTTAGGAGACAGGACATTGCATCTTGATGACAACCTTAATAAACAAAGTGCAAAGTTGGGTAGAGGAAATATTGTTGAAGCGCCGCAACATAAGCAAACACAGATATATGTAGATAGCGCTCTAACTTTTATTAAACGCAACAAACAACAGCCTTTCTTTATTAATTTCTGGTTTAACGATGTTCATGATCCTTACAATCCTGCCGATGGAAGAAGTGAAAAATTTTCAGGGGTAACTTCTAATAAAGAACAACAGAAGTTTTTAGCAGTATTAGAGGAATTAGACAACCAGGTTGGAAGGTTTATGGGAGAGCTGAATAAAATGGGTTTACTAAAGAACACAATAATCCTTTTAACAAGCGATAACGGTCCTACCGATTGGCCTTACTATTACAAAGATGGGGGCGAACCACCTTGCAGTGCGGGCGATTTACGTGGTAGAAAATGGAGCTTATATGAAGGAGGCATTCGTGAACCTTTTATTGCTGTATGGCCAGGAAAAATTCCGGCAGGTAGAGTAAATAATGAAAGTGTTATGAGCGTAGTTGATATAGTACCTACAATTGCAGGATTAACAAAAACAAAAACTTCGGTTGGTTACATTTCTGATGGTGCAGATGAAAGCGAAATTTTATTGGGAAAAAACAAAAAGACAAATAAGGATATTTATTGGTTCTATAATAATAAACCACTCCCCGGCAAGAAGGATAATATTTCACCTACACTTGCTATACGTTCAGGCATATGGAAATTATTGATGGAGCCGGATGGCACACAAAAGCAATTATATAATCTTGAGGAAGACCATAGGGAAACTACAAATCGTGTTGATGACGAAAAGAAAATTTCAGAGCAACTAACATCAAAATTAGGCAGCTGGTATGC
>MWYU01000375.1 GCA_002050375.1 Chitinophagales bacterium 62-2 | reverse complement strand
GGATACAGAACGAAACAGGAAATATGATTTAAGGGAAATTGTAAATGCGATTTTGTATTTAGTAAAGACAGGTTGTCAATGGCGGATGTTGCCAGGAGATTTTGCACCTTGGAAAACCGTGTATTATCCCAAAAAGTTCATTAGAACTACCCGGAGAGGTTAATGAAGGGCGATGAGATTGTATCACTATTCTCCCAAAGTTTTGTTATCCAGCTTCGCCGTTTCATATTTAAAGACATCTTCAATATGCGTTCACGACCATTCTTTACCATGTAAGAACCAATACCTAAACAACTATAACGAAGCGTTTTTAAAGTAGGCCTTACTTTGTCCTGCACTATTACCTGTTTAAATAAACTCATCAGGTTGTATGCTACCATAATAAAATTCAGCGTTGTTTCAGTTGCATCAAAACTGTGCTGATTTATTTTGTCTAAGGCGTAATCGTATTTCAATTCTTTAATTCTGTTTTCGCAGGTAGCCCTGTTTCTATAAAGTCTCCATACTTCTGCGGCAGGTAAGGTTAGGTTAGTGGTATAACAACTATGACGATAACCATTTATTATTTCATCATCTTCAAAGAGGCGCAGCACTTTTCCGGTTGCTTTTGGCCGCTGTGATACTTTCTGTCTTACCATCACTAATTTGCGGGGTTTATCCCAGGTGGGCGACTGGTACATTGTTTCTGCTATTTCAATACCGTCATCTATTTTCATCCATACTTTTTGACTTTGAATAGTTCGCTGAATAGTCACATACATCGGGCAGGCAATTACGTAAGATATAGGCTGGTGCTGTGTCTCAAGTAGTTCAAAAATCTTTTTTGAATAAAACCCTGTGTCCGCTCTTAGCAGTCCGATTGTTTTATTCTGAAGATGTGATAAGGTTTGCAACAGGAAGGCTTCAAAGTTATTGGCAGTATGAGCATCACCACTGCGCAACCAAAAGTTAGCCACCATTTCCACATCTGCTACAAAAGCCATAAGCGGGTGGTGAGAGCTTCGTCCCGGCTTTTTTACATTGTATCCTACTGCTGCTCCCTGTTGCTCTCCATAGCGGGTAACTACAGAGGAATCTAAATCAAGCGTAAAATTATTGAAGGCTAAATTGTTGAAGAACCATTGATAAAAGTTGCGGAAAACGTTGGTGTTATCTTCCATAGAGAACTTCTGGAAGTAGCGGATAAAGGCCCGGTGCCCGGCCATATTTTTCCATCCAAACATTTGTTGTATTACACCATCAAACCTGGTTACTTCCAAATGTTCATACCTGCTCGCTCCGCACCAGATAGATATAATAAACTGAACAATGAGTTGTACAGGGTCATACCCGCGGTTTGATCCTTGAGCAGGCAGGGGGCAGGTTTTCAAAAGGTCAATGAAGGACATTTTGTCTATCATTTTCTTTAGCAATGCAATGCCTCCCCAGGGAGTAATTTCTTTATCTGTAAATTCTATTTTTAGGTCGGCCATGAAGTAAGCATTTCTTATCCATAAAATTGCCACTTTTTATAACAACTATGCAAACAAAAATCAATACCAGTAAGGGTTGCAGGAAAAAAACTTCTAATGACGGTCATTAGAAGTAAAAAGCTAATGAATATTTTGGGATTAAGGCTCTTCAAAATAAAATCATCAGATTGCTTCGTACCTCAAAACAATGACGAAGAAAATGCGAGGTCATTCCAAGGAACTTAAGAATTAATCTTTAAATCTGCCTCAAGGTTGCTATTGCTCCTATATGAAGGTTGCGAATCTCCCAATTTCTCAAGCGCATTAATCTTGTCTTGTGCCAATTGATGTTTCAATTGT
>MWYU01000260.1 GCA_002050375.1 Chitinophagales bacterium 62-2 | reverse complement strand
GCTGCAGAGGGGAAAACTCCATACTTGTGTTGAGAACCAAAACGGGATGACCCGTCTGTACGTATGGAAGCAGTGACGTAGTACTTGCTCTTGTAGTTATAATTAAGCCTGCCCAGATAAGAAATTAAAGACCATTGATAGGTATCTGAAGCTCCATCGGTTATTTGGCCGGCTGCGGCACTTAAATATGGAACAAAATTATTCGGATACTTATTACTGGTTAAAAAATTAGATTCCGAATTTTCTTTTTGGGAAGTGAATCCCAGCAGTACTGAAACACTATGATCGCCAAAGGCTTTATTATAATTCAAGGTGTACTCGGTAAGCCAATTAGTGACGAAGTTCGTGTTGTCAGTTCCTATAGCCGGATCATTGAAAAAATGAAAAACAATAAACAGCCGATTAAAACTGCATTAGCCAACCAACAAAAATCAAGACGCTCATTTATTAAAAATGGTGCAACACTAACGGCTCTTGCAGCTGCAGGGCCACTGGTAGGTCTTTCTCCATTTGAAGCAATTGCAGCTAAACAACCTGCAGATGAGATGATGCACGGCATACAGATAGGAGCAGTATCGTTTGTGGATGAAGGGGTAGAAAAGGTGTTGGACATTATGCAAAAGCGGGGAGCAATAAACACCCTTTTCCTTACTACATTTACTCATGGCCGAGGACTTGGTGGAAGGCAGATACCAGGTGAAAAGTTTCCTGATCATGGCTCGCAGGAGTCGGATGAAAAAACTTATCACGGTGGCAATTTTGCTACCCCACACCCTGAATTTTATAAAAATACTATTCTTAAGGAAACCCGTGCTCCTGAGCTTGGTAAATTTGATATTCTCGCTTCTGTTCTTCCGGCAGCTAAAAAGCGGGGTATGAAGGTATTCGCTTCAGTGGAAGATCAGTGGCGACAGGATGTGCCCGGTGTAAAAGAATGTAGTGAAGTTGACCTTTTAGGCAGAAGAACTAACACACTTTGTCTTTTCCATCCTGACGTTCAGGCTTTTTGGACTGCACTTGTTACAGATATCTGTAAGTCTTATCCGGTTGATGGAATATTATTTTTTAATGAGCGTAACGGACCTCTCCTAAATGCATTGGGAGCCAGTCACTTTCAAACTATAGATTCTTCGAGGGCTACCTGCTTTTGTGAACATCACCAACGTGCAGCAAAAGAACGTGGGATAAACTTTGAAAGGGCCAAACAGGGGTATCAGCAAGTAGACAAGTTTGTTCAGGCTTCCCTAAAGGGTCAACGGCCAAGCGATGGTTACTATGTTGAATTTAACAGGCTGCTTCTTGAGTATCCTGAAATAATAGCCTGGGACAAACTGTTTGACATTGGTAAACACCAGGTGCTCGAACAGGTATACAACACGGTGAAAGGGATAAACAAAAACCTACAGGTTGGTTTTCATATTGAACATGTTAATTCGTTCAATCCTTTTTTTAGAGCTACGCGCAGTTATGAAGAGCTGGCGGCTAAAGCCGATTTTCTTAAGGTGGTAGCTTATAATATTTGTGGTGGCGAGCGTTATGCAAATTTCATCAACAATATCGGGTCTACTGTTTTCCGCGATGTTCCTAAGGAAGAATTAATGAGATTTAATAATCGCTTGCTTAATTATGGAAATGAACCCTCTCTTGACCAACTTCCCACTGCCGGTCTTTCTCCCGATTATGTTTTTCGTGAAACGCAACGTGCTTTGGAAGGAGTAAAAGGAAAGTGTAAAATATTACCGGGTATTGATATTGGAATTCCAACTAAAGCAACAAGCCGAAAAGGATCACCCCAGGATGCATACCTGTCAACAGCCGCTGCTTAT
>MWYU01000220.1 GCA_002050375.1 Chitinophagales bacterium 62-2 | reverse complement strand
GTTGCGGATCGTCTAATTCTCCACCCATATGCCATTTTCCTATTAATGCAGTCTCATAACCTACGTTTTGCAGGTATTGCGAATAAAAAATAATATCCTTTGAAACAGGGTTATTATTATCCACGACGGTATGTTTATGGGCATAGAGTCCGGTAAGAATAGAAGCCCTCGAAGGAGAACATAATGAAGTGGTAACAAAAGCATTTTGAAGATAGGCACCTCCCTTTGCCATCAGATCTATATTGGGAGTACTAATAAACGGTTGGGATTTTAAAAATCCCATAGCATCGTATCTCTGATCATCAATTATTATAAAAACGATATTCCTCGGCTTACTATTCCCAATTTTTACAAGTTTTAAAGAACCGTTTTCCTGCCTTACCGATGAGTTTTGCGATAAAACTATTAGTGGACAAAGTAAGAATGTTGAAATAACGAAACGTATCTTTTTTAGTATCATAAAAATTACATTTTTTAAGGTATTACAGACTTTAAATTAGAAGGACATAAAGTTTTAAAAATGCCGACGGGAATTTATTCTGTTTTTATAAGTTTCAGGATTTTTTTTAATCTTCTTTAGACCTTTTTGCACCTTTTACATTATCATGTGCAGGCATTTGTGCTAACCATTTATCATATATTCCTTTTAGCTCTTTTGCTTTAGAAACATTCTCTTTAATAAGGTTTGTTTTTTCACCTAAGTCATCTTTAAGATTGTACAATTCCACTTGATCGTTCTTGCCGTAAATTTTCCAATCATCCTTTCTTATAGCCCATTGGCCGTCTCCACCATTCCAGCATAAATAATCATGAAGCTTGTTTGTTTTTCTCAAGGCTACGGGCAGTATATTCAATCCATCAACAGGTTTGTTTTTTTTAATATTAACTCCTGCAGCCGCACATATTGTAGGTAATAAATCAAGGGAAATAACGGGGGTATGAATCTCCTGAGAAGGCTTTATCATTGCCGGCCACGACATTAAAAACGGAACTCTTATTCCACCCTCATAATTCAAATGCTTACTTCCCCTAAGCGGTTCATTTCGGGCGTGCATATTGGGAGCACCGCCGTTATCGCTCAGGTATATTACAATAGTGTTCTCATACACTTTGTTCTTCTTAAGTGCTTTAATAATTTCGCCAACACCTATATCAAGATGTGTAAGCATAGCCATTAAGATATTTCTGGTACTATCGCCAGTGTCAAACTTTTCAATATCTTTTTTTGGTGCCTGTGCAGGGAAGTGTACTGCATTAAACGCCACATACGCGAAGAAAGGTTTGTCTTTATTTCTCTCAATAAAAGCAACCGCTTCAGTTGTTAATTTTGTTGTCAGGTATCCTGGTGTTTCCTTGATAGGCTGCAAATTCCGATATAAGGGGCTTCCTTCTATATTGTCTAATTTAAAATAATCATGAGCACCCCTGCCCATGAAGCCGTAGAAATAGTCGAACCCACGATTTACAGGATTATATTCTGGGGTTAAACCTAAATGCCATTTACCAAAAGCACCGCTGGTATACCCTGCCTCTTTAAGGTACTGGGGGAGAAATTTTTCATCAAGTGGAACGCCGCTTCCCGCTTCACCTGCTGTATAAAGTCCCATCCTGTGCTGGTATCTTCCCGTCATTAAACCAGTACGGGTAGGTGAGCAGACAAACCCTGATACATATCCAGAAGTAAATTTAATTCCTGATTTTGCCAGCATATCCACATTTTGGGTGTGAACTTCTTTTTGGTGGTAAGGATTATAACTTACATCAGCATACCCCTGGTCGTCCGCTATAATTATAACAATGTTGGGTTTTTTCTTGGTAACATCAGGT
>MWYU01000678.1 GCA_002050375.1 Chitinophagales bacterium 62-2 | reverse complement strand
GGATAGGACATTTGTATTCGATTTCTTCCTGCTAAATGACGAACAAAATTCTGTTAGTTACATAATTGCTTCTGCCACCTGGTTTGCTTCTTTTATGACAATCATATTCACCTGGACCAAGATCAAACTGCTTTTTAAAAGAAAGACTACTGAACCAGCAAATTAATACAGAGGGAATCGTGCATCAGTTACAAACGTTTGGTTGCCTTTAAAAGAGAACCTTCATTTTTATACTGATTTATTGTAAGACCTTTCCTATCATATTAATTAAAAAGTAGAAAACATTTTACTTATCCAACGACTGAAACCATGCAAGCGCATTCACCAGCATAGGATCAATACTTGTTTGATGGTTCCCATTGGGGATAGAAATTAACTCTACATTAGTTGCACCAGCGGCTTTAAACCTGTTATAAGTTGTTACAGAAGTTTGATAAAAAACGGTGACATCGGCCGTACCATGGTAAAGGCGTGTGGGACTTTTAGGGACCCAATTTGAATTTCTTTCGGATATGTTGCTAAAGAGGTTGCTGAAACAAAAAATTCACTTCCATCTGATCCTGTATTTTCAGTGTCTTTGCGGCAGCTTGTTATTGTAACAACATAAAGTAACAGTACCATTACTGTCCTGAAAGGCTTGTTCATAATATCGGGTTATTGAAAATTGAAGTTAAATTTTTCTATTTGTATAGCACAGTAAACCTCGTTTTGTTGTACCAACATTGAGTATTGTTTATTCTGCGGCTCAGGTGCAATTATATTTTTCTTTGAGCTCCCATCTGCTAAACCTGTTCTTTATTAATCTCTTAAATAGCGGTACTGCAGTTTGTAACGATGTGCTTATTTTCTGCGTCTAATTTACTGACACAGCTTCATTAATTACGGAGAGGTAAAATTAAACTTCTTCATTTCTCGCTTTCACTTTTTCCTTTTACATTTATTGCATCTTTAACCAAAACAACCACGCATGGATCAGTCGTATCAATCTCAATCTTCAGTTCCGCAAAGTCCTCCTAAGAACTGGCTGGTAGAATCTATTTTAGTAACTATATTTTGTTGCCAGCCATTTGGGATTGTAGGAATTATTTTTGCCTTGATGGTCAACAGGAACTTTGCTGCAGGAGATTATAACGGCGCTTTGCAAGCTTCGAACGATGCAGCAAAGTGGACCAAAATCGGCTTTTGGACAGGGGCCGCAGTTGTTATAAGTGTTTTTGTTTTTGTTTTCTTTTTTGGCGGGCTTGCAATTTGGCACAACATGGTTAATGATTAGTATTGGAAAGGATAAAGCAGCAATATAAAATTTTATTAATTACGGCAACAGTGCCTGTATTGGCACTATTATATTTTTTTGCAGATGCCCGTTATTCCAATTTTTTTCCACGTTGCCCCATTTATAGTTTAACGGGTTTACTCTGCCCTGGTTGTGGTTCTCAAAGGGCAATATCTTCATTGTTACATGGTGACGTAATGCAGGCGATAAACTATAATGTACTATTAGTAATGAGCTTGCCATTGCTTATTTATTCGGCATTTGTTAGCCTAAGTAATATGTTTAGAACAAAGCCTATTATCCAGAAAATATTTTATTCAACCGCATTTGTAAAAATAGTTTTTGTGGTTGTAGTATTATTTGGCGTGTTTAGAAATATACCGATGTATCCCTTTACAATGTTAGCTCCATCAGTTATAATTTTGAAGTAAGATGATTGTAATCTGAAAGTACTGTTTGCAAAAACATCATCGGGTCTGAATGCCTGCTTTGTATATGCAGAACCTGTTCAATTTTTTGTTGTGCCTGTAACGAAAGCATAGTGTTGCCTGTTCGTCTTACTGTTACAATAACTTCTTTTATTAACTGAATATCGTTGTCTTTAAGATCAATTACTTCAGGATAATTGACCTGGTAGTTGTCTGAAGCAGTAGGCTCATACCAGGTATCATTTAATCCGGTTCTTAATTTTGTTTTCACCAAGACGGTTCCTGCAATTAAATCTCCCAGACGTTGTTTTTTTTCGGTTGCTGCAACCAAAATAAATCCTACCATTTGGCTCGAAAAGGTGAAATCCACTAACCTGAAAACCCAGCGGTTAAGGTACTGCGAGAAGGATGGCTGTTCTCCGCTAAGACTTATAACTTTTATTCCCATTACTTTTTTGCCCAGGCTTTGCCCGTTAAGCAACAGTTCGCTTGCCAGGTCGTAAAAAACAGGTGGCAGGGCAAACAGCACAAGAAGAAACCTTGAAGTGCCCGAAAAATTTTGTAATCGTCCAAATACAAATGTTGCCATTATAACTACTGCGTAAGCTATTATTATCAGCCAGTCAATGATGGCTCCAACAACGCGGTCGCCTAAACTTCCAAGTTCATATTCAATCTCTGTATTTTGGGGAGTAGTTATTGTGATTGTATTCATCAGTAATATTTGTTTTTAATTGTCTGGCAGAACCCCACACCTTGAAGCCATATTGCGCAGCAGAATTTCCATTCTAACGGTGCAGAAAAATAAATTTTGATTGGTCGTTTCATAAATATAGTTACTGCAAATAAGTTTTTATTTAGTAATATACGTGTCCCTTTTGTAACTTATTTTTACCCGAACTCCTACACTGCTGTTATAATGAGAGAGGCTCAGTTTCTAAAGCAAAATATTGATAAGTGGAAGCTTTATGAGAATGAAATAAAGCTTCATGAAAATGCTGACAAATTAGCTGACCGGTTTATTGAGTTAACGGACGATCTTTCGTACAGCAAAACATTTTATCCTAACAGCGCTACAACCAAATATCTTAACGGGCTGGCAACCTTGTTTCATCAAAATATTTATAAGAACAAAAAAGAAAAGTCTGCACGCATCTGGAGTTTCTGGCAATATGAACTGCCTTATTTATTTAGGTACTATCATCGCCAGTTTGCTTATTCGCTCATTTTCTTCCTTGTGTTTTGCACTATCGGGGCTATTTCAGCAAAGTATGATGAAACTTTTATAAGACTTATTTTAAGTGACAACTATGTAAACCTTACCAACGAGAATATAGAAAAGGGCGACCCTTTTGGCATTTATAAAAGTGATAACCAATTGAACATGTTTTTTGCGATTGCATTCAATAACATAAGGGTCGCTTTTGCAACCTATGCCATGGGTGCATTCCTTTCGGTTGGTACAGTTTGGCTTTTAATGCAAAATGGTTTAATGCTGGGCTCATTTGAATATTACTTTTTTTCTAAGCACCTTGGGTTTAAAAGTATAACAGTAATTTTTATTCATGGCACTTTGGAGGTTTGGGCAATTGTAATTGCAGGCGCAGCAGGTTTGATTGTAGGCAACAGTATTTTGTTTCCAGGCACTTTTAGCCGTAGCGTTTCTATATTAAAGGGCGGCCGTGATGGTTTGAAAATTGTTTTTGGATTAGTGCCTGTCTTTCTCATTGCCGCATTTTTAGAAAGCTTTGTTACCCGGTACGATAAAATGCCTTTATGGATTAGTCTTTCCATTTTAATGGGAAGCTTAATTTTTATAACCTGGTATTTTATAATTTATCCCATACGTCTTCATAAAAAAATGCAAAGTGCATTACAGGGTCAATCTGACCAAAACCAAACACAAAACTTTACCGAATGGCTGAACAAAAAATTGAACTCAGAAAGATCCGGGATCTGAGCGAAAACCTCAATGATACTTTTGGATTTATCCGGCAGAATTTTAAGCCGCTCGTTACCAGCTTTCTCATTATCGCAGGAATTTTCATGCTCGCAAATTCCATTCTTAATGGTATATACCAGGGTGGTGTAATGGGTGGGGCATTTAAAGATTTCATGCGGGGATATGAAGACGGTGTACGTGGAAACAGAAATACTACGAGATCGCCTTTTTGGATGTTTAACGGAACTTACTTTGTTGTAGTCGCATTAGCATGGATAAATTTTATTGCCATGAGCGCCGTTATTACGTGTTATATGAAACTGTACGACAGGTTGCAAAAGCAGGCGCCAACTATACAGGAAGTGTGGGACGAGTTTAAAAAGTATTTTTTAAAAGTTTTATTGTATTCCGTACCTATTGCTCTTTTAACAGCAGCAGGTTTTGCATTTTGCCTCATACCAGGCATTTATCTTGCAGTCGTTTTTGTCCCATTTTCCATTGCTGTAATTGTTGAAGATGAAACTTTCGGCGGCGCATGGAACCGCTGTTTTGCACTTATAAAAGATAATTTCTGGAACTCCTTTGGTACCTATTTATTGGTGTACATTATTTACTCTTTTAGTGCAGGTATTATTTCGGGGGTATTTGCATTGCTTACAGGCCTTGCATCGTACTTTACTACCAAAGACATAAGCACAACCATTGGTATAGCAACTTCGGTTTTAAACATCTTTTCTTTTGTAATTTATATTGTGTTTTATGTTTCCGTTGTTTTGCATTACTTCAACCTTGCCGAGCGGCAATATGGTACAGGTGTATTGCAAAGATTAAATACGCTGGGAGAAAAAGGCAATGACTTTAATAATGTACAAGAGCAGTATTAATGAAGTGTTTGTTCATATTCATTCTCTTTCTTTTTTATTGTGATTATACAATTGCACAAAAGCGTGTGCAAACAGATACTTCAAAAATAGTTGTTCGAAGTTTTGATGATAAAGCGTTGCAGGATTTAAAAAAGAATAAAGACTTTCAATACGACCGCCTGGTTGAGCCGCCCAAAAGCTTGTGGGAAAGATTTTGGGATTGGGTGTGGTGGCAAATAACACAAATCATGCGAACCAAAAGGGGTAGAACAACTGTATGGTCTGCATTGCTTTTACTTGGAGTGGCTGCAATAGTATTTTTTGTAGTGAAAGTTATGGGAATGAACAAAGGCGGATTGTTTGCCCGCGGCAGCGGAAGTGATTTGCCGTACACTTCCACCGGAGAAGATATAAACACAATATCTTTTGATGAGGCTATAAACAAGGCTATTGACAACAGGAATTTTCGCCTTGCTATAAGGCTTTTGTATCTGCAATCTCTAAAACATTTAGCAGATAAAGGATATATCGACTGGCAGATAAATAAAACGAATAACGATTATATTTCGGAGGTATTCGGTAAGCCCTGGCAATCATTGTTTAAAAAGCTTACGTACAATTTTGAATATTCGTGGTACGGAGAAATGAATGTTGCCGAAGACGACTTCAAAAATTTACAGGCACAATTTCAACAATTTAATAATCAACTGCAGTGAAAGGATACAGGAGCTTCATGATTGTGTTTTCAGCGTTATTTATCCTGTACCTTATTGCAGAAATAAATAAACCAAAGCCCATTGATTGGACAGTAACGATAAGTAAGCAAGATAAGAATCCTTATGGCGGTTTCATCATTTATAAACAGCTAAAAAATATTTTTCCAACAGCGGGTATTCAATCTTTTCGTATGCCTGTTTACAACCAGGTTAATAAATCTAAAGAAACAAATGGTGCTTATTTTATAATTGGCCCAACGCTTGAACTTCCGGCTACCGACTTTGCGGCATTAAGAAAATATGTAGGAAATGGAAACGTTGTTGTTGCCTCTGCAAACATGTTCCATAAATCTTTTTTAGACTTTTTTGGCCTTCAAACTGCTACCCCTGTATCTCTTACATTTCACGACTCTTCGGGTATCAACTTTATAAATCCTGCTTTAAAAGCATCCGAAAATTATACATTTTTAACAGCTACGATCGGTCAGTATTTTTCTAAAATCGATACCGCAAAAACCACCATCATTAGTACTAACAATAAGAATAAGCCGGTATATATAAAAGTTCCCTATGGCAAAGGAGCATTTTTTATACATGCAAACCCGTTGTGTTTCAGCAACTATTTCTTGCTGTATAAAAACAATGCGGCCTATACTGCAAAAGTCTTATCATACCTGCCTGCTGAAACATCAAAAATATATTGGGATGAATTTTATAAGCTGGGGCCGGAAGGTGCATCAACTCCTTTCCGTTTCCTTCTGTCAAATGAATTTTTACGATGGGCATTGCGGTTGTCTTTAATTGGCCTGCTGTTATATGTCTTCTTCGAAATGAAGCGGAGGCAAAGAGTAATTCCGGTAATTACACCTTTAAAAAACAGTACACTCGATTTTGTAAAAACTGTTGCCGGAGTATATTATAATAACAAGGATAATAACAGCATTGCTGATAAAAAGATGAGCCATTTTCTTGAGTTTGTCCGCAGCCGTTTTAACATTGCTACGCAAACACTGGATGAAGATTTTGTTCAGCAATTACATAGAAAAAGCGGGGTGGATAAAGAAAAGGTATCTGATCTGGTCAAACTATTTTCAGCATTGCCCACTGAGCCAAGGGTAACAGATATGATGCTATTAAGTCTTGACAGGAACATTGATCATTTTTATAAACAAGTTTGAAAATGGATATAGAACAATTAGAACAAAGGCCGGATGTGGCTAAGTTAAGTGAAGCGGTAACGCAGGTAAAAGCGGAAATAGGAAAAGTAATTGTGGGGCAGGAAGCAATGATCGAATTGCTGATAGCAGCTATTCTTGCCGATGGACATGTACTGATAGAAGGCGTGCCTGGTGTAGCAAAAACACTAACTGCAAAACTGCTCGCACGGTGTATTGATGTTCCTTTCAGCCGCATACAGTTCACTCCCGATCTTATGCCCAGTGATATTTTGGGAACCTCGGTATTTAATCCTCAAACCGGAACTTTTTCTTTTAGGCGCGGCCCCATTTTCAGCAATGTTGTTTTGATTGATGAAATAAATCGTTCGCCTGCAAAAACCCAGGCCGCATTATTTGAGGTGATGGAAGAAAAGCAAATTACTTATGACGGAACCATGTATGCAATGGATGCACCTTTTCTTGTGCTGGCTACTCAAAACCCGGTAGAGCAGGAGGGAACATACCGACTTCCCGAGGCGCAGTTAGACAGGTTTATGTTCAAGGTAGAAGTTAAATATCCATCGCTTGAAGAAGAGATAAAAATCCTGCAGTTTTCGCATGCAGGCAAAACAACGCACTTTACAGATGAAGTAAAACCTGTATTAACTGCACAACAAATTCAAGAATTCAGGCTGGTTGCAGAGAGCCTGCATATTGAAGAAAAAGTGTTGCGCTACATTGCCGAACTTGTGTATGAAACAAGAAATAATAAATCGTTGTTTCTTGGCGCTTCGCCGCGGGCATCTGTTGCAGTACTGAAAGCTTCAAAAGCAATGGCCGTTATAAGCGGACGTGAATTTGTAACACCTGATGATGTAATAAAAGTTTTGCATTCAGTGCTTCGTCACCGCATAATACTTACCCCTGAAAAGGAAATGGAAGGAAGTACACCCGATGATGTTATAGAAACCATCGTTAAAAAAATCGAAGTGCCGCGATAACAACAGATTTGACAATAATGATTGCAATAAGATTTGCCAACTTTTTAAAAGTAGTCAAATCTAAAAAATTACTTTTTGAAAAAATATTGGTCCGCCCATATCACCCCTTTGTTTTTTACCAACCGTTGGTATGCAGCATTGATTGGTTGTGTTATATTATTTGTTTGCCGTTTCTTTTTACCCTGGCTGGGTATTTTACCCTATGCATTTTTATTGACTTTGATTGTGCTGCTTGTTGCAGATTATTTGCTTTTATTTAAAACGCCCAAAGGTATTTTTGGCAGGCGCACTCATGCCGACAGATTTAGTAACGGTGACGACAATCCCATTCAGATTGATATAGAGAACAGGTATCGATTTCCGGTGACATTAGAAGTTATTGATGAAATACCGCAGCAGTTTCAACGGAGAGATGTATTGTTTAAAGCAGCAGCGAAGGCTAAGCAAAACGTTACCATCAATTACGAGTTAAGACCTTTAAAACGTGGGGCTTACCATTTTGGTACTGTAAATATTTTCGTATCAAATTCAATAGGCCTGATAAACCGACGTTATAAATTTGAACAGCCTGCTGATGTTCCTGTATATCCCTCTTATATTCAAATGCGCAAATACCAGTTAATGGCAATCAGTAACAGGCTTACCGAAGCAGGAGTAAAAAAGGTTAGAAGGCTCGGGCATAGTATGGAGTTTGAACAGGTGAAAGAATATGTAACGGGAGACGATTACCGAACCATTAACTGGAAGGCGACTGCGAGAAAAGGACAGTTAATGGTAAATAACTTTACCGATGAAAAGAGCCAGCAGTTGTATTGTGTAATCGACAAAGGCCGTGTAATGAAAATGCCTTTTGAAGGAATGAGTTTACTTGATTATGCGATTAATGCCTCACTTGTACTTAGCAATGTTGCATTGTTGAAACAGGATAAAGCAGGGCTGGTAACCTTTAGCGAAAAAGCCGGAGCTTTTTTACCTGCAAACCGGAAGGCCACACAAATGGAGTTAATTCTCGAGGTATTATATAATCAAAAGACAAGGTATCTTGAAAGCGATTTCGAGCAACTGTATGCCAGTATACGGAGGCGAATAAATCAACGAAGTCTTATTGTATTGTTTACCAATTTCGAGTCGCTATCAGGTATGCGACGACATCTGCCTTACCTCCGTAAAATTGCATCTCACCATTTATTGCTAACCGTGTTCTTTGAGAATACTGAACTCAAATCTGTTATTACTGCACCTGCTGCAAATGTGGAAGAGGTTTACATTAAAACAGTAGCCGAACAATTTGCTTTTGAGAAACGACTTATAGCCAAAGAACTTCAGCAGTATGGCATTCTTTCTATTCTCACTCCTCCCAAAGATCTAACTGTAAATGCGATCAACAAATATCTTGAGCTAAAATCAAAACAGGCGATATAGATAAGGTGTTTTAGGTTCTTTGATTATTAAATTTTCACGCCAAGAGGCTAAGAAAAAAATACCCAAGACGCAAAGAAAAAAAGTTTGCGCCTTTGCCCTTTGCACCTTTGCGTGAGAAAATAATTCATGCTATTAGCCAAACAAACTAACTAAGGGGGTCACAATTGCAGCTTAATCAGAAATGCATTTTATATCTTTTACAACTATATTTTTTCCAAACTTAAGTTGAATTTCTTTGTACGCCTGAGCGCTCATTATAAAACATTTTTTGCTTTAACAAAAGCTTATTTAATCCGCATCAAGGTTGGGCTGCCTTTTGCTTTTGCTGGCACAGAACGACTGAAAAACCCGTTCACCTCCAATATGAAAAAGCAAATTTTACTGTTTATCTTAATCACAATTTCTACATTAACCATGGCACAATTAAAGCCTTCTTTTGGCGTACGTGCCGGTATATCTTCTGCTAATATGCGCGGCGATGCGGTTAACAGTTTGGGCAACATTCTTGATTTTACAAATGGCATGATAACCACCGGCAACCGCACAGGCTTTTTTGCAGGCGGGTATGCAGCCATACCTTTAGGGGATGTTATGTCGGTGGAGCCTGCCTTGTATTATTCGCAAAAAGGATATGAGCTTAAAGGTGCACTTGATGTAAAAGGCATGGGCTTTTTAGGTGCCAATGCCAAAGCAAGATTAAACGCACAATACATTGATATACCTGTGCTGCTAAAAGCTAATATAAATGGATTTCAAGTGTTTACCGGTCCCCAGGTTTCATACTTAATGGATGCCGGCTTGCGTACAACGGCAGGTGTATTTGGTATAAATTTATTGAACACTAAATTGGATGCCACAAGCCAATTTAATCGCTTAGATGCAGGTATTACAGGTGGGATAGGCTACCAATTTACTAATGGCCTAAATGTAATGGCCTCTTACGATCATGGCTTAACGAAAGTGGATGCAAACAGAAGTCTTAACTCTTACAACCGTTCTTTTAAAGTAGGTATTGGCATGAGCTTATGATAATTCATGAGCAAGAAATTGGTTAGTAGTTATTATTAATTAATGCAAGCTGAACAGAAGCCACCAAATAAATAATTAAACATTTCGAGTCCCCCTGCTGTCTTTTGAAGCCCATGCAGGTGTTATCACCACCCCGGATAATGTGATAGAAGCCGGAATTCATCAATATCCTTCTCTAAAATTTTGATGACGAGTAGTTGTATTCTTCCGGATATTAGCAGAGCGTTCAATGTGTTTAGGTCGTAGAAATAAAAGGCAAAAAAAAGAAGAGGCTGTCTCTTCATTGTGAGACAGCCTCTTTAAAATACAAGGTTTGTTTCCGTTGAAGTTATACTATGAATGGTTTCACGATTGCTAATACCTGCATCTTAGTTAATGGTTCATCAAATGCTTCTGACGCATCTTCTGCAGATATATCAAAACCGTTAATACCAACAATATTTATACCTGCCTGTACAACTAATTCCTCTCCATTGTAACTTGGTTGTACCGCAGCTGCCGCAGCTGCGCTAACACCCTCGATACCACTTTTGTTAAGCGTTATCCAGGGCTGTACAGGAGCTCCAAAATTGCGGTTACGCATTTCTCTAATGTGCGATGCATGACGTCCTTCTACTGAATGTATCCTTAAGGCTGCCCTTAATATTTCGTTGTTGCTCATAAGATTTCCAGCCTGTCCTTTATAAGCCCGCACGCCTGTATCTTCAAACACTTGCGCAACGGCTAAAAAGATCTGATAATTTGTAAATACAGCAGGGAAGGTGCCCTTGGCTGTAAAATCAAAAGTAGGCATAGCTACAGGCATACCACCTAAACTTTTGATAGTGGTTTGTAAAAAAGTAACGTGTTGCTGTTCATGCATACGAATAGTTTCTAAAGCAGCACGATCAACATCGTTAGTGATTAATCCCCCCCTTTCAAGGCCACGAGAATAAAACTCTGCTTCCAGATATTCTAATGTAAGGGCAAAATTCAGCACCTCTATGATTTGGGGTGAAACACTTTGTCCGTATGCTTTTTTAAGTAATGAGCCAAATGCAATAGGCACAGCTGATAAAGCAACCTTACCCGTAAAACTTGTCAATTTCTTTACAGCAGCTCTTCTACCATCTAACCGCCCGTATACTTCAGGATCTGCTTTCTCTATTTCATTAATTATATTATGTAAGTTCATTTGTATGAATTTTAAGAGGTTGGTAGATTATTTGCGTTGATTTTTGTTTTTATATAGGTGCTGGCAATTTGTAGCACTTCAGGCGGTTTGCGAAATACATCTAACCCCATTTGATCAACAACGGTATTATCAGCAAAACTTCCGTATTGTATTAAATCGCGGAGTGTAGCAGCATGTCTTGCCTCCACAGATACAATCTTTCCTGCTAATAATAGATTATCCGCACTTTTCAATAGTTCACCGGCACCATTATACGCAGATACTCCTAAATCTTCAAATGCTTTTGCTGTGCCCAGAACGCTCTCTCTACTTTTAAAATTTATAGTACTAAAATCAACTTCGAGTGCACGAATAGCACTGCTTCCTAATACCTTTTTAAAAAATTCCCGGTGTGCAATTTCATGATCGCGAATGTCCTCCAGATAAATTTTTTCTTTACTGCTAATCCCTGCGTAGAAGTTTTTAGAAACCATAATGTAAAAAGCTGCCTCTAATTGTTCTAATGCATAAGCATAATTTAAAATGCCAACATCGCCACTACCAAGATTAACTGTATCTTTTTGATCATGGAAAGGATTTTTACCATCCAGTACATCTTCCAGCACACTCTTACGACAAGATGCAGCAGCAAGAACGGTGGATAAACCTGCATAAGTTAAAAACTTACGCCTTGAGGAATTTGTTTCTATCTCTTGAAGAGGAATTTTTGTTTCTTCAAAAGAACTCTTTTTTTTAGTCATGATTTATTGTTTAAAGAATGAGAAATTATCATAGAAAAGGATTGATAGTTTTTGACAGAATAGTTGGAATTTGATGGACGTGGATAATAACTACCCGGCGCGTATATGTATAGAAACTATACACATTGAAGATTTGGCAATACCTGTGTTTCCGTACAGCATAAAATAAGACAGCAACATTGTTTAAAAGATGAATACTGTAACCTGCAATCAAAGAATCGTTAATTCTTAGTAAGCTACGAAATAATAATAAAAAAGGATTTTAAAAATCCTTTTTTATTTTTTTGAATATGAAGCATTAGCAAGGCAAAAGACTTAAAACAAAAAGTGAATGGTCCCAAAGAGTAATTATACTACCCCCAACTTAGACAATTGTAACTATAGAGGAAATTATTGCAGGAGCTAATTTTGTACAGGTAAGAGGTTTAAAACAAAATGAAATTCTAAAGTTGCCTTTTTTTCTTAATAATAAGCCACTTCATTAACGTGAAGTGGTTTTTTATTCGATGCATCTTCGTTCAGATATTTACGATGCAAGGCATCTTTAACGTTAGGTCATGTACAAATGTCAATTTCCGTCAACCTCGATACTAAAGATGAAAGATTTACTCCCATTGCTTTGCCGGCACCTTTGCTATTGCAAATACTCTTGTATGCGTTTTATGCGTGGCGGTTCAAACTTTGACTTTTCAAGTTTAGGCAAAGGTCCTAAGAAGCTGCACTAAACTTTTTCAGTTCTTCAACATGAGGCAGTTCTAACGTGTCTACTTGAGTAGCGCTGTCCGTAGTAAGTGTTTCAAGTACCATACTTAATCGTTTCAGTCGCCCGGGGCTTTTCGATTGCTCAAATCGTATCCACTTTCGCTCATGGTTTTTCTTTTTATAATCGAAGCAGTATGTGTAACCGCTGTAGGCAAGGTTTTGCAGCGAGTCGGACTTGTAATTAGCTTTAAAACTGTCAACGGAAAAAGCTTTATCAATCAGTTTACCGATAGTATCATTGAGTACACCTGTGTAATACGTCGTTTTGTTCAAACTATCCCGTTTCATAATCTTAAACTGTCCGCTTTTATCAATATTAATGTAATAGTCCAAATAAAAATCCCAATAGCTTGGAGCATAATACCAAGAATAAACAGAATAATTCAAATCATCTGTCAATAAAGAAAGTGATTGTTCAGGTTGCTTAGGTTGTTGACAAGCTAATAGTCTAAATAAGTAAGCTATTGCAAAAGGTTTCATTATTGCCGATAAAATCTTTTTAGAATAATAATAGGATTATGAATTCAAGGATTTCCATAAAATGGTCAACAAGAGAAAAATTTCCGTAAATTATTCAGCTCCAAATGCACTACAATGTGCCAACACTAAATACTGCGAAAGAGAGTAAAGTTTGGGGCAAAACATCATTGCAGGTAACTCTGGCCTTACGATTGTTGGCCGTGAAGCTTCACTTCGATTTCTTCGCCCATTAATGCAAAGCATAAATTCTGGAGTTGATGTAAGGTGGTTATCGGCAGATTAAATACTGCAGTATTAAGCTTTGTTACTATAACTCTCTGAAAATATTCTCCGGTCTGCTTTAATTGCAGATCGCCTTTTTCAAAATATCTGGAAGATAACAGTCCTCCTTTTTCTGTAAATCCTGCCTTCTTTAATATTTCAGTAGAAAGTAGGATCGGTTCAAGTTCTTCTAATAGCTTAAAACTGGTTCCCATTTTTGCTACATCATCTTCAAAAGGCTCAACCCTGTTCTCGATGTTTGGAAAAACGTAAAATACTTTATCATGCATTATTGAGAATACCTCTATCTGCATGGCTGATAATGTAACACCGGGGTTTACCAATTTTGGGTTCCAAACAATTAGGTTACCTATTCGCAATTCCCTGGCTTGTATCATTAGTTGAAGTTTTAACCGTTAAAACAAGTTCTATTTAAGTAATTGTTTGAACCTTTTTAGATCAGCAATTTCTACAGGCGAAAGCAATTCGTTGTTGTCGTATTTTGATTTTAAAAACAGCACTCTTTTATGCTGGGGATATTTTTCTAAAATTTCGTCTATCGCCTTGCCTGTACTTTCTTCTTTTTCGAACATTGGTTTCGGTTCCGGCAACTCTGATTTATATCTTGTTGGCATTTTATTTATCACAGCTTCTAACGTGGCGAGTTTGCCGGGAACAATGTCTTTTACCTGTGAAGCTTTACTAAATAATCCCTGCAATTGTTTTTTGCTCAGGCTTCCCCTTTCGCGGTATTGCTTATATAAACTAATAACGAACGATGATACAGGATAAGCTAATATGCACTCTTCCAGTACCTCGTTGATAATGTCTATCTCTGACTTTTTTGCGTACATGATTGTTTAAAAAACGTTTAAGGTTTAAAGTTTAAGGTGTTGGAATAAGATGCATTTGGTTATTGAAATTTGGGGGTTGGTTATTGAGTGTTATAACAAGGTCTAAGGCATAAGGCGGAAGATGTTTGGAATAAGGCATACTGAACATTGAAAATTGAGCGCTGATTATTTGAGTGTTTTAAGAAGTGTGCATTGAATATTCTTTGTAAAGAAGCAATCAAAAATCATTAACACGCTCAACTCCAAACCCGAAACTCGAAACTCCAAACTCCATACCCAAACTCCATACCCAAACTCCAAACTAAAAATCCTATCCTGCCACTGCTTCGTAAGTTCCATCGCTGGTAGCTACTTCATATACTTCGGCATCAATATTAAATTGCTGTTTATAGGCTTTTGTAATTTGATCTGTCACCTCTGCCCAATCTTGTTTTTTTATAAAGTTTATGGTGCATCCTCCAAAGCCTCCTCCCATAACCCGGCTCCCGATTATCGAAGGATGATCTTTTGCTTTGTCTACCAAAAAATCAAGTTCAGGACAGCTTACTTCATACAATTCACTGAGGCCCTTATGTGTTTCGAACATTAGTTTTCCAAATTCCTCCAATTGATTATTCTCTAAATGCTGACCGGCTTTTTGTGTTCTTTCAATTTCCTGCGTTACATACAATGAGCGCTGGTAGACTTTTCCCTCCATTTTATCTTTTAGTTGCTCAACATCCTGCGGGTGAACATCCTGCCACGAACTTATATTTCTTTCAACATTCATTTGAATGATCTTATAACCTTCCTGGCATTGTTGTCTTCGAATATTGTATTCTCCGCTGGCAAGTGAATGATGGACTTTTGTATTAATAAGAACTAATGTGTACTCGCGTAATTGCAAAGGAAAATACTTGTGCTCAAGCTTCAAACAATTTAATAAAATAACATGATCGCGTTTCCCCATCAAACTTGCATACATATCCATAATGCCGCATTGCACTCCCGGAAAAGTATGCTCAGCCTTTTGAGCCATGAGTGCAATATCAAGCCGCGAAAGCTGAAACTGAAATATTTCATTCAATGCAAACAAGAGCCCACACTCTACTGCGGCAGACGATGACAGTCCGGCACCTATGGGAATATCTCCACCAAACACACAATCAAAACCTTGCAGTGGAAGGTTCTTTTGTATAACCTGGTCTACCACGCCTAATACATAATTTCTCCACCCATCGTTTTTTCTTACTTCAAAACGGCTTACTGAGTACTCTTCATTTTCGTCGAAGCTGAAAAAGTTAAGTGTATCAGAATTGTTAGGAGCAACTGCATACCAAATGCCTTTGTCGATAGCCGCGGGCATTACAAATCCATCATTATAATCAATATGCTCTCCAATAAGATTAATTCTTCCGGGAGAAAAAAATAAACGTGGTGTTGTTCCGAATCTTTCGGCGAATTTTAAAATAATATGTTTGGATGCCATGGCAAGTCTATAACGGGTGAATTACAAATTTAGTTGTATAAGAAGCAGATTCATCAGGTGCGAGTACCTTAAGGCCAATACCATTATTAAAAGCATCCGGCGCAGCGCTTAAATTTTCGATAGCAATACTTTTACGATGATCAGGTGTAAAAATCAGCAGGTAAGGATACGAGGTTGCAGGATATATTTCAACCTGCACTTTCTTTTTTGGATTTCGAAACACACATAATGGCTGGCATTCTGCAAAGTTTACTGTAAAGCAATTGTCAAGAGTTATAGTATTTATTTCTTCTAAAGAACCAAAAACCTGATAAGGGATAAGCCTCCCCGTTGGTACAAGGTCTTCGTCAAACTCAAGCATTTCTTTACTTTGAAATTCAAGTTGGCATTCATCTACCCGATCACCTAAAGTAAAGTAAGGATGCCAGCCATCGGCCACCGGCATAAGTTGTTCATCAATGTTGGTAATGGTGGTTGTTATGGTAAGAGAATTGTTAGCTGTTAATGTATATTCTACCTCGCACCTGTAACTAAACGGGTAACCCTCACTATCGTTATCATAAACGTATTGAAACGTAACGCAAGCTTCGGTTTCATCAGCTGATTGGTTAACAACTGAAAAAACAGCATCGTAAATTAAACCGTGAATAGCACTTGAACCTTTTGAAAATTTAGTAAGATGATAACTGTCCTGACCAAATGAATAATTTGCATTTTTAATTCTACACGCAAATGGCGAAAGTTTTGAGCTTTTAAAAAATGCAGTCATTAATTCCCGCGCTTCTTCAACTGTTGAGTAACCATCAATTACATTAATCCTTCCTTCATGAAGCGGAACAGAAAATGAATTGAGTAAAGCTCCAAATGCAAAAATTTCAGCAATACATCCACTGGCATTATCCATCAAAAATACTTTGGTTAAAGCCCCTTCACCTGTTACATTTACCCCGAATGACATCTGGATTTTTTATAAGCGAAAAATACTACTTTTTAATGCTTTGGCAATTTTCTACTATTTCGCTTGCCCTAATATTACTC
>MWYU01000108.1 GCA_002050375.1 Chitinophagales bacterium 62-2 | reverse complement strand
ATCTTACTTCCTGGAAACTAATGGTGATATTGCAAGGGCATATAAACCGCCCCCTTACCTGGGTAGGATGATTATTATTCGTTCACCACTAATTTATCCTGATCCATACCTGGGATGGGAGGGGTTTGTAACTGGCGGTATAGAGACTTGTGATATTCCCGGAAAACATAGGATCCGCAGAGAAATTATGAATGAGCCCTTTGTTCAATATACTGCGAAAGAACTGAACAATTATATTGAAGCATGGGATAAGTTCTCGTTTAGAAATAAAGGTGTAAAAGAATTGGAGGTTTGAAAAATGAATGAGTCTATAACAGGTAAGAAATTGCATGAACAAGATTATATCGCAATTAGTTTATGTGCTTCATTTATTGTAGATCCTTTAGAGGATTATCTTAAATACTGGAGCAAAGAATTTGAGCTTGATGTAAAAATTACTGTTGCACCCTATAACCAGGTGTTTCAGCAATTATTAAATCCCAACAGCCTACTTAATCAGAATACCGGAATTAATGTTCTATTAATTCGGGTAGAGGACTGGTTGAGGGATCAAAAAGAAAGCTCGCATTCGGAACAAAGTGACTTTTTGAAAAATACATATCTCACTTTTATTGAGGCTATCAAGCAATCAAGCAAATCATCTATTACTCCTTTTTTAGTTGGGATTGTTCCCCTTTCTTCATCTCATTCTTTTCCATTGCAGACTGCAACTGATATAGTAGAGATTAATAGCAAATTAACTGCTTTCTTAAAAGATATTCCTTCGTTCTATTCTATAGACCTTACCAAAATTGCCGCTCTATATGATGTTGAAGAAATGTTCGATACAAAATCAGACGAATTGGGACACATCCCTTTTTCGCAGGAATATTATGCTGCATTAGGTACTTATTTATGGCGTAAAATACGTGCTTACAAAAGCCCGTTGTATAAAGTAATAGCATTAGACTGTGATAATACCCTATGGAAAGGAATATGTGGTGAAGATGGAAGCTTGAATGTGGTTATTGACGAAAACTATGCGTATTTCCAGGAGTTTCTTTTAGATAAATATAATGAAGGTTTTCTGCTGGCTCTGTGCAGCAAGAATAATGAGAATGATGTCTGGGAGGTTTTTCATAGGCATCCCCAAATGAAGTTGAAGCAGGAACATATTATTGCTCACCGGATTAATTGGGATGCTAAGCCAAAAAACCTTACAAGCCTGGCCAAAGAATTAAATGTAGGATTAGACAGTTTTATTTTTATGGATGATAGCAGTTTTGAAACAGAGCAAGTGTCTCTCAGTTGTCCGAAAGTCCTTTCACTTAATTTGCCAGAAGATTCTAACACATTTTTTAGTTTTCTAAATCATATTTGGGAATTTGATCGTTTTCAGGCTACTGAGGAAGATATGCAGAGAAACAAAATGTACAAAGTAGAAAAGCAAAGAAAAGAAGAACAGGTTAATTACGAATACTTTGATGATTTTCTGCAGTCTTTGAATATTAGTGTAAATCTGAAACCCTTAAAGGAAAAAGATTTAGATCGGGCCGTACAACTAACAATTAGAACTAATCAATTCAATCTTAACGGCATTCGAAAAACACGGGAAGAAATTATAAAAGTCATTCATCAGGACAATACCTATAATCAGATCATCAATGTAAAGGATCGTTTTGGAGATTATGGAATTGCAGGTTTGTTGCTGGCTACGCAATTTCAAAATACGTTAGTTATCGATACTTTTCTCCTCAGTTGCCGCGTACTTGGTAGAAATGTAGAAGAAGTTGTGATGGCCCAAGTACAAGAGTATTGTACTTCTGAAGGATTAGACACAATTATAGTGCACTTCACGCC
>MWYU01000060.1 GCA_002050375.1 Chitinophagales bacterium 62-2 | reverse complement strand
TCCCAAAGCCATCCATTGATCAATCGTCCCATTTTTAAATATTTGATTTCCCGGAAGGGTGTTAACTGCTGCCCTGCGTTGGTGAAGCGTTAAAGCACGTGGATAATCAGCCATAAACTGCATCCCTTTGGTTGGACGGGTAAATGAGCTGTTGCTGGTAAAGTTTATGGAGGGTTTTCTTTGCCCCCTGCCTGTTCTTGTTGTAATAAGAATTACTCCATTTGCTGCGCGGGAACCATATACTGCGGAAGAGGTAGCATCTTTCAACACAGAAATTGATTCAATATCATTTATATTAATACGGTTAATGTCCACATCCGGCATACCATCAACTACAACCAAAGGGCTGGCATTATTAACCGTACCAAGACCGCGAATAATTAGATTCGCTGAATTATTACCTGCCATACCTGAAGATTGGACTGCCGCTAACCCAGGAACGAGCCCGGTTAATCCTGAGGAAACATTAGGTATTGCACGACTGGTGAGCTTTTCATCCACATTAACCATAGAAACTGAACCTACCAGGTCAACCTTCCTTTGCCTGCCGTATCCTACAACCACCACATCATTTAACTGGGTAGTAGCAGCAGCAAGTCTTACATCAATGGCAGAACGGCCACTAATTTCAACCTCCTGGGCAGTAAAACCAACAAAGCTAAAGACGAGTGTGCCATTTAAGCTGGGAACATTGATGGAATATCTGCCGTCGGTAGTTGTAGAGGCACCGGTAGCAGTTCCTCTAAGTGTAACACTCACTCCCGAAAGTGCAGTTCCGTTTTCATCGGTTACTCTGCCTGTAACTGGAGCGGCAAAGCTAATTTGAAGAAAAGCTGAAATCAATAAAGCAAAAGTGAAGCACATTCGCCTGGTAATTTTTCCTGTAGTAGCCTGACTGGCAGCACGTAGCTGCAGTTTTGAAACTAAGAGATTCTTGCCTATTACAATTGCAGAAAGCTTACATCTTGCTTGCGTAAAAAAAATCATATGGCTTATGTTTGATTTGAATTTGAACTTAAAAATTACTTTCCTAAATTTTAATAATCGTTACGAACTTTCTGCACTTGTTGTATCAGATTGATTATTCGCCCTTTTGTACGTATAGACAGGCGAACTTATGAAAATAACGCTTGCTCTTTAAAATCTTTTTAATAACAAATGCATCCAAAATAGTTGCCGTTGGCAGTCAACTAGCAACCTTTGCTTCTTCTTCCCAACCCGTTTCTTTTAAAGCAGGATCGTTTTCTTTTTTTAGAAAATCAGCATTAGATAAAGATTCCGCTTCCCATTCTAATATGGCTTCGTCCGGTACAATGTCTACCGGAGTTTTCCAGGAGGCAGAGGTTTCATTGTACGCTAAGTTAGATTGCGAGCAATAACATGAGATGATCGACCACCGGGGATAATCAGATAAATTCGCTTCGGACCGATGTAGAATGTTACTGTGAAAAATAAGCGCATCACCTGCATCTAATTCACAGTATACCAGTTCCATAGTTTGTAAAGCATTATTTACCATTACCATATCAGCGCCTACCTGCTCTCCTGCAAAACCATGATTCACCCTGCCTAATTTATGTGAGCCTTTAATTACCTGCAGGCATCCATTATCTTTAGAAGCGGGTGTCAGGGCTACCATTATGCTTATCAACTGGTCGGGAAACATGAATTGATTTTTATACCAGTAACCATAATCCTGGTGCCATTCCCATGCTCCGCCAACTTTAGGTTCTTTCTGCATCAACTTTGAATGAAAGTGACAAACAGGTGCATCACTATCTAATAAAGGCGCTACTGCATCGATCATCTTTTCGCTGCGTGTAAGATAACTAAACACATCATTGCCGGGAGTAAACC
>MWYU01000029.1 GCA_002050375.1 Chitinophagales bacterium 62-2 | reverse complement strand
GTGCCAGTCCTGGGCACTTTATAACCTTTGTGCTTCTTTAATACCATTTATAAATTTACCATCCCGGATTTTGAACGAGCTTTGTTGCCCTGTTTAGTTCGCTTTGCGGAAAAGGGAACCGGTAATTCTTATCGGCAAAAACTCTGTTTTCCACTGTAAATACTTCATAAGTTAGGGTAGTTCCGTTTTTGGTTATACGCATACCCGAAACTGGTTTATTAAAAAATTCCTCACCCTTTTTCCAGCGTCGTACATCAAAAAAACGGTGCTCTTCAAAACAAAGCTCCACCCTTCTTTCATTCTGGATGCGCAAACGCATCTGGTCTTTACTAAGTCCCGCGGGCAGGGCAGGCATTCCTGCCCGTGTTCTTACAAGGTTAATATTAGCATAAACGTCCGCAACGGGTCCTTCGGCTTCATTCAGCGCCTCTGCATAATTAAGCAACACTTCTGCATACCTCATATGAACCCACGGCCTTCTAACGTTACTTGTTGAATTAACTGCCCAGTTAGCCGCGTCATAAAGAAACTTGCGCATATAATAACCCGTTTTAGTAGTATTAACATTAGAAACGACATTGTCTTTACCACCTATAAAGGTCTCCACAATCCTTGGCGATTTAAAAACCGACCCATTAACCATTATGAATAAGCCCAGTCTCGGATCCCTGTTGGCATAAGGGTCATTTTTGTTATAACCGGATGTAGCATCGGTTATAGGTTTACCTGTCGTTCTCATTTCAAAGGCATCCACTAATTCCTGTGTAGGGTTAGTTCTGCCCCGGGCGCCATCGTAACTGATGGGGGCGTTTGCACTTTCGATGGTATTCACATTATCGGCTACCGAAGCAAATATGACTTCTGCATTGTACGCATCTGTAGTATAGTTCCAAATGTTAGCATGCTTTGCCGTAGCTAATAAGGAATGTTTGTTAAGGTTTATGACCGCTTTGGCTGCATCGGCGGCTTGCTGCCATTTTATAAGATCGCCCGTAGTATTATTCAACGGGCTTGCTGCATACAACAAGGTTCTTGCTTTGAGCGCTAAGGCAGCGGTTTGCGCTGCCCTCCCTTTGTCTGTAACTGACTGATCTGATATAGATGGTAAAAGGTTCGCCGCAGCAGAGTCACAATCAGCAGCGATCTGGTTTACCACTTCATCAAAGGTATTCTTTGGAAGGTCTAATTCTTCGTTTGGGGCAAAAGAGCGGTTTGCTATTATGATTGCGCCATATCTTTTAAAAAGTTCAAAGTGATAATAAGCTCTTAAAAAGAAAGCTTCGCCACGTAAAGAGGGAATAGCAGTGACTGGTACTATTTTACTGGTAGGGCTTTTTTCAAGGAAGAGGTTAGTTCTTCGAATATAATTATACATGTTAGTGTACTGATCATCCAGTGTGCGAAGTGGTCCCCATGTTCCATTATTAAAAATATTTATGGTAGAGCCCTGGTTTGAATTAACAGCTTCGTCAGAAGCGGACGCAAGTAAAGCTCCGTCTGTTAGATCATACCTGCGAAGAATACCCAGGTAAGCGTTATTTAAAAACCCCCTGGCAAGCCTGTCTGACGTCCAAACATCCTCTTCCTTTACCCCACCGTCTGTGTAATCAAAGCTCAGGAAATCTTTTTTACATCCAGCAAGCAGAACAACGATACAAAATATACCTGCCAACCATTTTATACTAATCGTACTCATATATAGGTTCTAAAATTTAGTCGATATTAATTTAACAATCAAAAGGTTGCCCGTAATCCGGCGCTGTATGTTTTTAAATAGGGGTAAGCATCACCGCGGCCGGCTTGTGGAACTTCAGGGTCTACATCGATATCCAGCTTAGTAAAGGTCAACAGGTTTACACC
>MWYU01000228.1 GCA_002050375.1 Chitinophagales bacterium 62-2 | reverse complement strand
CTGTTATACTGGGTATGGCACAACAGGTAATGAATAAGCCCAATGAGAACTCTACTAACAGCATGAACATGATCATACGTAATGGTCAAAGTTTGCTTAACCTGGTAAATGAAATGCTTGACTTATCAAAACTGGAGACGGGTAAAATGTCGTTGCAGCCGGTAAATGGCGATATCATTAATTTTCTTAGATACGTTGTCGAGTCTTTTCATTTATTGGCGGAAAGCGGTCAAAAGGCCATTCACTTCCTAACCGACATGGATTCGTTGCATGTTGCCTATGACCCGGAAAGGATCAGGCAGATTGTAACTAATTTATTATCGAATGCCTTGAAGTTTACCCCGGAAAAAGGAAATATATATGTCAATGTAAGTAAAAACGTATTACCGCAGGATGAGCCGAACGTGACAATAATTATTAAAGTAAAAGATACCGGAATAGGCATACCGGAAGACCAGTTTCAACATATTTTCGATCGCTTCTATCAACTCGATAACAGTCATACGCGGAAAGCAGAAGGCACGGGCATTGGATTGGCGCTAACGAAAGAATTGGTAAAACTGATGGACGGCGAAATCAGTGTAAAAAGTCCGCCTTCAGGGGCTAATAGGGGAAGCGAGTTTACTGTGATACTACCAATGATAAAAGTAGCTGAGTTGGAAGAAACTGTTGCTTCCCCGGTGGTAAAAGAAGCTTATCAGCCAAAACTAAAGCCAACCATAAACAGCATTCTAACAACTGATGAAAAGCGAAACAAAGAAAAGCAATTGATATTATTAGTGGAAGACAATGCAGACGTAGTTACTTACACCGCATCGTGCCTGTCGGATTATCAAGTTCTTGCAGGCAAGGATGGAAGAGAAGGTTTTGACATAGCCGTTGAAATGATACCAGATCTGATTATTACTGATGTGATGATGCCTTTTGTGGATGGTTTTGAATTGTGTCGACGGTTACGAAACGATGAGCATACCAGTCATATCCCGATTATCATGCTCACGGCAAAGGCAGATATAGAGAGCAAGATTGAAGGGTTGCAACAAGGCTGCGACGTATACTTGCAAAAGCCGTTTCACGAAGAAGAATTATTGGTACGAATAAAAAAATTGCTGGAGCTTCGAAAAAACCTGCAGCAATACTATCTGAAGAAATTGGGTCTAAACAATTATACATCAACAGATGCCATCATTCCTGAAACAAAGGCTGTTGAAAATAAAGTTGAAGATGTTTTTGTAAAAAAAGTAAGAGAAGCAATAGAAGCAAATCTGGCTGACGCAAACTTTACCGTAGAGCAATTGTGCAAGCTGCTTTTTATTAGCCATTCTCAATTGAATCGGAAATTAGAGGCAGTCACTGGCTTTTCTCCGAATAAGTTCATCCGCTTGATCCGCATTAACAAGGCCAAAGAGTTATTAAAGAATCCTTCCAATACTATTGCTTCTGTTGCGTATGCTTGCGGGTATAATGATCCTGGCTATTTTACACGCGTCTTCAAGCAGGATTATGGGGTTACGCCACAGGAGTGGCGGGTGAGCAGTAAGGTTATTATTTAATCTGTAGAGGTATAAAATTTCACTTTCCTAACCCCAGAAAGAATTACTCATCCTAGGTAGGTTTCGATCATTCTCCACTGTAGAGCACTAAAAAAACACTTTTCAGCAAAACGAATACGTACCCTTACAGGGTCGTGCTTGCAGTCATCAATGTAATAACTTGCAATCCTCCCTATAGTTCTTTACCAAAATCCAGGAGAATACCAGGCCTTGTAACTGAATCGCTTTTCAACGTACACAAATTTCTTTTAGGTAATTCAGCCTGCCCGCTTCAAACGTGTTAATAAGTTCTCAGCCCCTTTGATGAG
>MWYU01000022.1 GCA_002050375.1 Chitinophagales bacterium 62-2 | reverse complement strand
TTCCAAAACTTTTGGAAAGGGATTATTTCGGCGGCAACAGGCTTATTGTATTTTTTCTGTAATTCACTTTTATAAGCCAATGCCTGCTGTTTTTCCTGTTCGTTGCGGTAAAAAATGATAGAGCGATAAGGCGTTCCATGGTCCGGGCCCTGTCCATTTACCTGGGTTGGATCTTCTGAACCGAAATAAACCTTTAATAAAGTGGCATAAGAAACAACGGCAGGGTCATAATAAACATTTACAGTTTCAGCATGTCCTGTTTTATGAGCACCTACTTCTTCGTATGTAGGGTTTTCTGTTTGCCCTCCGGCATATCCTGATACCGCTTCCTCTACTCCTTTTACGCTTTCAAACACCGCTTCCACACACCAAAAGCAACCGGCGGCAAAAGTTGCCTGACTCAGTTTTGACAGGTCTTTTTTGGGAGTCTGATATTTTACTTTACTGTTTACCTGTTCGCAGGAAACTATGGTAACGAGCATTGCGGTTGCAAAGGTGAAAGCATACAATCTATTCATATTTCTATTTTGAATAATTACGTAAAGCAATAACAAAAGGTTGTGAATGAAAGGCTAAGGGAGTTAAAGGTTTCAGAAAACTTTTTTCTCCAACGTTAAACCTTTTAACAACTAGTATTGTTCATTATCTTTCATTGGTCTGTATTTTTTAAACGTACCTTACAAACCTTTTTAACTGTAAAATATCAAGTATGAGAATTATTATTTTATTTATCTGTATCATTTCAATTCAAATCTCCTGCACCTCTCATGGTAATGAAAAGAGCAGTGATTTGTTAGCAGTAGCCAAGGCGTATGGAAGCGAGGATTTCGATAAAATAAAAACAGTTGAATTTACTTTCAATGTTCAGAGAGACACTGCACATACTGCCCGGCATTGGAAGTGGGAACGGGCAACAAACATGATCACATCGACGGATAAAGGAAAAAGCACCAGCTTTAAAAGATATGATACAAGTACAGCAGAGCTAAAGGAACTCAACTCAAAATTTACCAATGACGAATACTGGCTGCTTTTCCCACTTCATTTAAAGTGGGATAACGGCTATACATTTTCAAAAAATGATACAGCGACAGCGCCCTTGTCCAGCCAAAAGTATCATAAGTATACTGTAAAATATAATGATAAAGACGGTTTTACGCCCGGCGACATGTACGATTTATATACTGACCAATCTCATGTCGTAAGAGAATGGGCTTTTCATAAAAAAGCTTCTCCCGACCCCTCATTGATTACAACCTGGGAAGACTACCAGGATTTTGCAGGTATAAAGATTGCGAAGGATCATAAAACTAAAGACGGTAAATTCAGGCTTTATTTTACCGATGTGCGAATGGGCAAATAGTTTTATTGGATCCGGTATTTTTGTTCGCAAAGCCTTATTAATCTTACATATTAAAAGCTCAAGCCGCGTGGCTGCGTCATTGCAACAGGACTCCCTAAGCTTTTTTCAAAAACTGCTTCGCATGTTTTTGAATGCCTTCGCATGCGCTCGGCACCAACCTTACGATGTCCCTTATGTTTTCCTCGGTTTTTAGAATTTCGAATAAAAAAGCTCTAAACCCTTACCAGATAAGGGTTGATTTTTTATTTTGGGTGACCCAAGCCTAAATTTGGGATATGTTTGTCAGGAAAAAGCCCAATAAGAGCGGTGCTATTAGTATACAGGTTATCGAAAAACGAGGTGGAAAGTCTTTTCTCGTTAAGACGGTTGGTAGCGCCAATGATGCAAAAGAAATTGAAGACTAGTACAAGAAGGCAAACGATTCATAATCCGCTTAAAGCCCTGGCTTCGCCGCTTAAATACACGATTAATTGCTATAATACCTGCGTTTATTATTAC
>MWYU01000170.1 GCA_002050375.1 Chitinophagales bacterium 62-2 | reverse complement strand
CTGCTAAAGGGAGTGATGATAGAAGGACATCCTACGATAAAGGTGTACACCTACACGTCGGTAGTTGGATACCAGACTCACGTTTTTACACCAAAGTAATACCTGTTTCCAATTCCCGGTATAGAAATAAGGAAAATGCCATTAATGATTCAAAACCCGGGGTGGTAATGTTAATATGATATGCAAGGCTGATAGAGTATTTTTTCAAAGCAAGCAGCGGGAGACTACAGGCCGGAGTGGAATTGTTCGGCCACTTTTTTTTAAAACAATTTACCTATAGCTAATTTTTTTGACTCAAGATTTCGAAGTTCCTGCTAAGTTTTCTGCAAAACAGACAGCATATAAATTACGCAACCCTTTGGACAAAGAAAGTTGCAGGCATTACGAAAAAAGTATTGCAGCTAACAGTAGAGCCGCATGATGTTGTTATGCTGCGTTTAAGCAGATGAGCCATGATTGGCTTTAACCGGTAACTTTAGAATATAATAACAATATTCTTATATGCACAGAAGAACATTTATCAAAAATACAAGCCTCGCCACGGCCTCTGTTAGCTTAGGCACATCTGCCTTTGCTGCACCTAAAAATAAAAACAAACTTCCTTACTGGAAAGGTTTTAACCTTACCGATTTCTTTACACCTAATCCTGATAATCAGCGGAGGGGTACAAAAGAAGAGCATTTTAAATGGATGCGTGACTGGGGTTTTAATTTTGTCCGCTTCCCTGTTGCTTATCCTTTTTATTTGAACTTCGACCGCAGCAAAAACATTACTCCTGAAGAAGTTTATAAAATTGATAATGCTGCTGTAGACCGCATTGATAATCTTGTTCAGCTTGCTCATAAAAATAACCTGCACGTAAGCTTTAACCTGCATCGTGCGCCGGGTTATTGCATCAATGCCGGCTTTCATGAACCATATAATTTGTGGAAGGATCAGGCTGCGCAGGAAGCGTTTTATTTTCACTGGAATTTTTGGGCGAAGCACTATAAAAATACTTCTAAAAAAAAGATAAGCTTCGATCTGCTTAACGAGCCAAGCATGCGTGAAGACATGAATGACCAGCTATCAAAAAGGAGCGCTGTTCCCGGAGATGTTTATCGTAAAGTTGCACAAGGTGCACTCCAGGCTATCCACAAAGAAAATAAACACAGGCTTGTTGTTGCGGATGGAAACAATGTTGGTAACAATCCTATTACTGAAATAGCAGATCTTGATATAGCTCAAAGCTGCCGCGGATATTTTCCTCATGCCATTTCTCATTACAAAGCTCCTTGGGCCAACAAAGATCCTGAGCATTTACCGGTGCCGGTGTATCCGGGGCAGGTAGGCAATCAATTTTTAAACAGGGAAATGTTAGAAAAATATTATAAGCCCTGGATAGAGCTGAAGAACAAAGGTGTGGGTGTGCATTGCGGCGAATGCGGCTGCTGGAACAAAACACCGCATGCAGTTTTTCTTGCATGGTTTAATGATGTGCTCGATATTTTATCATCCAATAAAATTGGGTTTGCATTGTGGGAATTTATTGGAGATTTTGGTGTACTGAACTCAGGCCGCGCAGATGTTGCTTATGAAGATTGGAACGGTTATAAGCTTGACAGAAAATTGCTCAGCCTGATGCAGAAATATTAAGGAGGCTGGTTAAGCTTCCCGGAAAAACAATCCGGATAGATCCCTTTACCGGCAACCAACTAGCAATAAGAGGTATGGATTTTATTAATGAACGGGAGAATGAGGCTGAAGTTACAAGAGCTATAGAATGGTGGAAAGGAGGGGGAATTCCAACAATAATGTGGCATTGGGGCGCTCCATTATTACAGGGTGTTGCAATATAATTTGGAGGGCAGCCCTACGCTTTAT
>MWYU01000168.1 GCA_002050375.1 Chitinophagales bacterium 62-2 | reverse complement strand
CTCATGTGCTATGCCGGCAGTAAGTTCACCAAGTGAAGCCATCTTCTCACTTTGTATTAAATGGGATTGGGTTGTTTTAAGTTCGATAAGCGTATTTTGTAAAGCATCTTTTTGTTGAGACAATTCCTGTGTGCGTTCATCTACCTTATTCTCTAATGTTTCATTTTGGTGTGCAAGTATTTCCTGCTTTTCCCGCTCTTGTCTTAAAGTTGTTTCAGAAAGGGTACTTACCTGTGTCAACTGTAGACGCAGATTACGATTGGCTGTACCAAACTCCCAGGCTAAGTGCAACGAATAGGTTAACGGAAGTCCTAATTGAGGGAAAACCACTATTAATATAAGTAAGGAAACGGTCATAACCGGGAAGAGCTGAAATATGTCTTCCACAAAGAGCAAAAATCCTGTTAGCTGAATTACTACTCCAATAAATAAAATCCAGAAACCAATTTTTTTGTAACGAATGCCCAATATCAGCATACGGAACAGTTCAAAGAGTAGCAGCAAGGCGATGGGACCCGAAACGACTGACAAACGAGATGGTTTCGATACGACCAAAAGATAAAGTGCCATGATGGCTATTATTAGCCAACTCCGGCGAGGCATCTTTCCATTATAATACAAAGCATAAATTACAAGAATTTGTATACAAAAGTTCCATGAATTGGCGACCTGTGAAAGGTTATTTGCCTTTATCATGGGGTCCCACTCCTGTCCGGTTAGCGTTAGAAAAATACCAACAAAGAGCAGAGAAAAATTTAAGAGCATCCAGGCAGTCAGTAAACTTGCAATTCGCGTTGGGTAAAAAAAATACACACCTAAAAAAAAGACACTGAATGTAAGAAGGATACCTATTGTAATAGGCGGTGTGCTTATTTTCGACACTTCTATTTGAAAAGGAACATCTGGCGGCGCCATAAGAAGCTTAAAACCAATAAACTTTTGCTGATAACCAGGCAGATTTGCATGCATGTTGGAATACCTGACAAGGAATACGTGAGAAGCCTGAGTGTCTAATTGAATAATCGCAGCCTTTCGGGGAATGAAAATTTTCTCCTGTTCAATCGTACTGCCAACTCTACCGTAACGAGAGATAAGTTTTCCGTCGAGGTACACCTCAGATGCACCAAAATGTCCCATGCGTAAGGCAACTGGTTTACCACGCCATATAGCCGGCACCTCAAATGTTTTTCGAAACCACCCAATCCCCACATTCTTTAATGGTTTGCCATTTTGATCTTGAAGTAATTCTGAATTTACAAGCTGCCAGCTTTCAGTACCATTATTAATGTCTTGAATGCTTGTTTCATTCCCTGAATGATATTGCCAAAGAGAATCTATTGGGAAGTAATTCCACCGGTTAAGCTCTCCCCGATAGCCCCGTTCTTCAAAATACTGCGCCCGGCTTTCGGAACTGCTAAACACTAAACTTAACAGCAAAAGGATTATGGCCAGAGCTTTTATTTTTATACTCATGAAAGCAGCGTTTGGGGTAAGGTAATTACAAATTCCGCACCTTCACCTTCCTTTGTTTCAACTTTCAACTCTGCACCATGTGCTTTTGTCTGAACCATGATTTATAGGATTTATGGGATTAATGTGATTTCATGTTATCTGTTTGGCAATTGAATAACAAACGCTGCCCCTTCACCTTCCGTTGTTTCCACTTTAATTTCTCCGCGGTGTGCTTTTATTATGTCATAACTTAATGATAATCCCAATCCTGTTCCCTGCCCTGTTGGTTTTGTAGTGAAGAATGGTTGGTAGATTTTATCCAATACCTTTTGAGGAATGCCAATGCCATTATCTTTTATGGAGATTTCAAGCCCCCCCGCCCCTGAAGGGGTGCTTATACGTTTTGTTGTTACC
>MWYU01000398.1 GCA_002050375.1 Chitinophagales bacterium 62-2 | reverse complement strand
TTAAAATATTCTTTGGGAAAAATATATCCGTTGTAATGCATCGTACCAAATCCGACTATCATAATAACAGCCACGATTGCCCAGAAATACCCGCTTTTTTTTCCTGCTATTAATAGGATTACAATTGCCGTTGAAGTAATAATATATATTGAAAGATAAAAGAGCGTATCAGGCTTTGGCTTCTGCAAAATTCGGGTTAAAGGGTAATTATCGTAAAAGTGTTTTGCTCAGTGTATTTACTGCATCAAAACGTTCGTACCCGGCTTAAAACAAAAGTTCAACTATTGTAAAGCACCTTATCTAAAAATTCATTTCTAAATTTACCCTTAGGGTCGTACCGGTTAGCCAATTGCTTGAAGGCAGGCAACTTTTCGTGCCGTAATTGCAAAACCTTTGGTGGTATGGTGAACAATTTTGCCCAATGTGGTATAGGGTTGAATGGCGCGAGTTTCTCCTCCATTATGGGCAGCAGCTTCATAACTGTGTCTACGTCCTGTTTCCATGTAGTATGAAAGGTGACACAAGTTTTTTTATAACAAGGACTCATCCAGAAACTGTCTGCATTAATAGTGCGGATTTCAGAAATAAAGAGGTGTGGAGTTATTTGTTCATGCATTTCTTCAATAGCCATCATTGCCTCGTACGCATGTTCAATAGGTACAAAGTATTCGCTCTGTAACTCCTTACCTGTACTTGGTTTAAAGCCCATTTTAAAGTGCGGCATTCTTTCATACCATGGTCCTGCAATTCCCATTTGGTCAGTAACGGTTTCAGCAGATTGGTCTTCTACCGGGTGAAGATTTTTAGTGGCTAATTTCGCACCGTACAGTTCAAGGTCGGCAGGCGTAATGTTTCCGCTTTCTACCCGGCTCTTAATCCAAACTTCGTTGATATTTTTATTTTTCCAATCAGTAAACAGGCTTACACTATAACCTCTTGATTGTATATCATCGAAATTGTTTTTCAGTTCACTCATAGGAAGATTACGATAAACAACCTGTTTCATATTGAAAGTTGGCAGAAGGTCAAGCGTAACCTTTGTTACAATTCCAAGAGCACCTAGCCCTACCACGGCACCATAAAACTGATCACCATCTTTACTCCTGGATAAAGTAATTACATCACCGGCAGCATTAACAAATTCAATGGCGGAAACAGCGGTTGACAAGTTGCCATTTTTTACACCCGATCCATGCGTTGCTGTTGCACAAGCCCCTGCAACGCTAATATGAGGCAACGAAGCCAGGTTGGATAATGCATAGCCATTTTGATGAAGATAAGGAGCCAGTTCACCATATTTCATTCCAGCCTCTACTGTAACAGTATTTGATAACTTATCTAATGCAACCAGTTTATTCAGATCCTTCAATGAAACCAGGTTTTCGTTACTGTCAGCAATTTTATTAAAAGAATGCTGCGAACCAAGCGCTTTAAGTTTGTTGCACTTTTTTACAATTGCCTGCACCTGCTCTACTGTTTTAGGATAATGAACATTGCCGGTACTATATTCTAAATTACCGGCCCAATTTCTCAAATGCTCCTTTTTAGCCGAAGGCTCACAGCCGGCAAAACAAGAGAGTGAAACACCTCCTGCTAAAAGGGACGATGTTTTTAAAAAGGTTCTTTTATTCATGTTGTTCGGTTTTAATTTTTAATAAAGTAAGCTATAGCAGATGTAATGTAAATAGAGAAAATATTTTCCCCTTAATATTTACTGCTGTTCTTACAAAGCAATTCTTCTTTGTTCATAATATTCCGTATTTTTCTTTTTGCCTTTTTGGCTGTTCTTCTGTTCTTACTAAGAGTTATTATTTGGATCGATGCCTTCCCGGTGTTTTTTTAACGAAGGTGAGTGAGCTAATATGAGC
>MWYU01000652.1 GCA_002050375.1 Chitinophagales bacterium 62-2 | reverse complement strand
CGGCAAATTCTACAGCCACAGATCCTTTCCCGGTTGCAGGATCATAAGTGGATGCCTCACCTTTTCTGCTATGCTTTGTGGCTCTTTTGGTTACATCAAAAGCAAAAGCGCAGTGCATGCTCGCCGAAAGGATAACAACATTGTTCAGTTTATTTTTACTGATGTGATTAATTAGCTCATCCCTTTCAACAGGGTAACCTTCCCAGTAATCTAAAGTTGTGCTTTCAAACACTTTCACCTTATCTGCAAATTGCCCCCCGAAAGCAGCCCACTTTACATTAATCTCTGAAAAGATAACCTGGTTGCCAACCACTTTCCATAAGCACGGAGAAGTATCCAATTTATTTAAGAGCCATTGCTTTTGTTCCTTTCCTAAAAGTGTTCTGTCCGGTGCAAGTAAAGCAGAGCTTGATGAGTCATAAATTTGTTTATCTCTTCCTTCTAGGCGTGTATCCAGCATAATTAATTCCATTAGTTTTCCAAACCGGATAGTTCTGTAAATACTTGAAGCATCTCCGCGGATAGGCAACCACTCAGCATAAGCTTGTTTGGCTGCGTTCTTTCTAACCTCCCATTCACCATCGCTGTAAGGATTATGGCTATTAGCTCCGTCTTTATAAGTATTGTCTGCTATTTCATGATCATCCCAAATAGCTATAAAAGGATGGCTTTGATGAGCTGCTTGTAGATCAACATCTAATCGGCTTAAGGCATAACGTTTACGATAATAGTGCAGCCACCACTCTTTGTTCATCACAAAGTGAGTGGCCTCAAATTTATCAAAGGCGGGATTGTTCTCTTTATCGAATTTTCTTTCCGTTCCTTCATATATATAATCCCCTAAATGAATTACTGCGTTCAGGTTTGTTCTTTTAGCAATCCTTCCGAATGAATTATAATAACCTGCGGAATAATTGCTGCACGATACTACAGCAAACTGCAAATTTTCGTAAGTATCGGAAGGCGTTGTTTTTGTTTTGCCAACCGGCGACTTGCCTGTATCTGAAACAAACTGGTAATAATAAGTGGTTGAAGGCGTTAGTCCTTTCACATCAATTTTCACTGTAAAGTCAACCGGGGCATTGGTAGTTATTTCACCTGTTTGAACAACCTGGCTTAGGTTCTCATCTTTAGCTATCATCCATTTTACGAGAACATTGGCATCCTCCTGTTCAGGCGTTATTTTAGTCCAGATAATTACCTGGTCAGATAAAGGATCCCCTGATGCTACTCCGTGATAAAAAGGCTTCAGCCTTTCGTCTAATATGGTATATTCTTTCAATAATTCCCCACCATTTTCCATTGCCGATGCCCTCAACATACCCGCACTAAGCATTGCTCCTGTAGTTAGCACACTATCTTTTAAAAATTTTCGTCTGTTTACCATATATTACTCTTTTAAAAACCTGAAATCTTTTTTATAGCCGTCATTAATATTTTATCTTTTACAAACAACTCTTCTGCTGTTGAACTAAGATGATAATTTTTAGCTTGCGTAAAAAATATGAAACCGGAGGCTAAAATTAAATTTTAATAAAGCAACTTCGGGAACGAGAGGAGTATTTAAGTTCGTTTTACCATATAGAAATAACCCTTACAATGAGCAGGAAAAAATTAGTCGTACTTACAGGCGCAGGCATTAGTGCAGAAAGTGGTTTGAAAACTTTTAGAGATGCTGATGGGTTATGGGAAGGTTATAATGTTTATGAAGTTGCCACACCCGGCGCCTTTGCAAAAAATCCTCAAATGGTGCTTGACTTTTATAATATGCGGCGCAAGGATGTTGCAGCTGTACAACCAAATGCTGCCCACCTCGGCCTAGCTGAATTAGAAAATAATTTTGACGTGGCCGTCATAACGCAAAATATTGATGACCTGCACGAAAGAGGTGGAAGCACAAAAGTATTGCACCTGCATGGTGAGATTTTTAAAATGCGAAGCTGCAAAGATGAAACTAAAATATATGAATGCAGAGGTGAAATAAATGCTGGTGATGTTGCTGAAGATGGCGGACAACTAAGACCGCACATTGTGTGGTTTGAAGAACAGGTGCCTATGATGGAGGAAGCCGTAAAGGTTATGTGTACCGCAGAAATTTTTGCGGTAATAGGTACCTCGCTGCTGGTGTATCCCGCTGCCGGTTTGGTTAATTATGCTCCCTATGGAATCCCCAAATTTATCATTGATAAGAACATTCCTTACACGCAGTCCTTACATAATTTAACCGCCGTTGAAAAGCCGGCCACCGAAGGCGTTAAAGAATTGCAACGCATTTTGAGAGAGAGCTATTTGTAGTGAGGCAGCTTAAGCTCCTTTATAGTCTAAGAGACGTATGCATTATTTTTAATCAAAAAATGCAAAGGAGCAAAGGTGTAACGTTTTTGTCTTGGTGCTTTCTATATGTTTTCTTAGCGTCTCTCCGTCAAAAATTCTTGACTTGACCTTGCAATTTCAACTATTGTTTCTTCTTTAAACCGTCAAGATATGCTAAAAGGTTCGCCATATCCTGCGTTGACATGTTTTCATGTAACCCTTCCGGCATCATCGAAACTTTAAGTTGTTTGATGGATTTAACATCACTTGTTTTTACAGGTTGCCTTGTGCCTCCGGGTAATTTTAAATCAATATCCGTTTCAGTTTTACTGGCAATGATGCCGGTAAGGGTTGAGCCGTCTTTAAGTTTCAACTCCCACCCCTCGGAATTAAAACTGATGCCTGCAGAAGGATACACTATTTGTTTCAATAATCCATCCTTAGGATATTTCGAACCTATCTCTGAGAGGTTAGGACCAAAGTCGAAGCCTTCTTTGTTTACCTGGTGGCATACTGCACAATTGTTCATAAATACAGCTTTTCCATTTGCAGCATTAACTTTTAAAGCAAGCAACTCTGGCATTGTGGGCACTTTCTTTGCCACACTTTTTGTGGCATTTGGCAAATAACTTAACGCTTCATTTCGCACCGACTTCTGCCATGCTCCCTGTACGCTTGCCACTACATCCGGTATAAGTTGTTCGGGTACTTTTTTATTCTTTAGCAATTCAAGCACACGCGGTTCTGCTCCACTGCTTTTACCTATTTTAGATGCCGCCTGCCTGCGCAATTCGAGCGGGTACTTTTTCGATAAGGTTATTGCTTGCAGGATATCAATTGATTCTTTGCTTCCTGCCCTGCTAAGCGAAGTAATTAATGCATTTGATCTTGCCGAATCTTTTCCATTAATAACTTTCCATACGAGAGGAGTTCCACCAAGTTTTATTAACAATCCCGCCGCATTTCTACCTATTGACTGATTGCCCTTGTTAATGGCAAGTTCAAGCAGGTTCTTGGTTTCCGATTTCAATTCATAACGCCTTACAAGATCGATATATTCCGGTGTTCCTGCTACAGATTTCAATAGATCATTTAATGCATTTTGCGCCACCATCGATCCCTTTACAGTTTTAACATCCAAATGATGCAATACAAGTTTATTAACCGAGGTGTCTCCCGACTCGTTATTTTCTATCATCTGCAACAATAATCGTGAGCTCGCAGGTCCTTCATTATAATCAAATGCTCTGAAATATCTTAACCTGTTGTTTAATGCTACCTGCTGATCGTTAGCCATACGTGCAATATAAGGTGCGGCTACACTTGCACGGGAACGCCATACTATATCGCGTGAGGCCTCACTCTGTAAAGGGTCTTTAACCTTAGATAAATAAGCAGGAAAAAATGTATTCCACTGTTCATCTGCACCAATACCTAAAGCTTCAAGATACCACCTGTCTTTTCCATCATGTTTGTACGCTAAAGTTGACCAAAGCTCTGCGGCTTCAGGCGCTTTGTTATGATGAAGTGCTATTGCACATTGGCGGCGCACCTGTGCATCCGCATCATTTACCAATTGACGAACAACTCCAATAACATCAGCATTTAATTCTCTTGCTGCTCTTATTGCCATAATGCGAAAATCAGGATTGCTTTGCTGCATTGCCTGCGTAATATATTGTTGTGCATTTGCCCCCGGCATTTTTATGAGCACCCAAAATGCTCTTGCCCGCATTCTTGGATTAGCAGATGTTTTCCATAAATTTTCAAGCTCTGGTACTGCACTTTGTCCCATAGATTGTAATGCAGTCCATGCCTTGTAACGTACAGCAAGATTAGGATTTTGCAAAGCGGCAATAGCTCCGGCAGGTGTAGTATAATTATGCGCGGGTATCGTATATTTTGTATTAGGTGGAGCAATGCGGTAAATTCTTCCGCGTGTTTGATCACCTGCCTGGTGGCCTCCTACACCTACATCGTACCAGTCGGCAAGAATTAATGAACCATCAGGAGCAACGCAAATATCAGCGGGACGAAACCATTTATCTTTCTCGCCTTTTAAAATATTTACTACCTCTGCGCTATAACCTGCACCATTCTTTTTTACAGGGTAAGACCGAACAACATTAGGACCCGGATCGCAATGGATCATTTGGTTATGAAACTGTGGCGGCAATAATGTTCCTTCATAAATCACCATACCTGTAGGAGAACCGGCAAATGTTTGCAGCAGGTTTGGCATAACGCCGGGATCGTTTAAATGCCAGTGTTTAAGTGGTATTGAATCTTCTACGTTAGTGCGGTTTTCCTGCCAGCTTGCATCCGTTATCTCATCTTTATAGCCATACTTTCCATACTGCATTACATAGTTAATACGGGTGCCCCTGTTACCGTCATCATCATTATCGCTTTGCCATAAAGTACCGTAGCTATCTACTGCTACTTCAAATGGATTACGGAAATTTTCTGCAAGCACTTCAACATGCGATCCATCAGGGTCGCAACGCAGGGTCAGGCCTTGCCTGTACTTTTTAGGGCCTATTTCATCACCTTCCTGGTCAAGCACTGTTTTCCCATTTTTATCTTTTAGTGTTTTTGCTTCATTACCTAAATTGAAATACAGCTTTCCATCCGGCCCGAAAGTAAAGGTATGAGCACCATGATCGTGCTGTTCTCCGCCGATGCCCTGAAACATTATTTCTTTCCGGTCTGCTTTATCATCTCCGTTGTCATCATAGAATGCCCATACATAAGGGCTTTGCGAAACCAACACTCTGTTGCCAAGCACACAAATACCTAACGGGGCATTTAATTCAGGTCCCTGGTAAAAAATTTTTGCCGTATCAGTAACGCCGTCGCCGTTTCGATCTTCCAGTATCATTATACGGTCCCCTTGCGGATTAGTAGGATTTCCATTAATAGCAGGGCGATAATTATAGGCCTCTGTTACCCATACCCGTCCGCGATCGTCAACATCAATATTAGTTGGATTGCGAAGCATGGGTTCAGTGGCCATACTTTTAACTTCAAGGCCGCTAAAAGTGGTAAGGCCTTTCAAAGCATTTTCAGGAAGATGTTTTTGTTCTTCTGTAAGACTGTCTGTTTTAATATCAGCTTTTGATGTACTGTCAGAATTATTACAGGAAGTTAAAAAGATGATGGTTGAAACTAAAAATGATGTTATTGAAAGGATTGGGCGGGAGCGCAAAGCGTTAGAGTTTTTATTCATTTTTTCAGAGCTTATGATGGCAGGAAAACAATTATAGTTAAAGATGCGCAAACTAACAAATACTTCCTAAAATGCGCAAGCCTTAAAATGATTCAAAAATCTACCTTAGTATTTGGGTGTGGTTGCAAAAAAAGTTTTAGTGATGCCCAAAAATAGATTTACAATTCCCTTATATTAATATTTACCCCGGTGTATTTATTATTTTGGTTATGATTTTTTCTTTTGGTGCATAGCTCCGCCTTCTTCGCTTGTTTTGGTTACCTGTATTTTATTTGATGTCTGTGCTGTAAGTATGCTAACTATTCCATTAAAGGTTTGTAGCACTTGCGGGTTGTAAATATTTTATATACCCATTGCCTGGCTGTCTTTATCCATTTGGCAGGAAGTATCATAAAGTCGAACAGAAATTTTTTGCACCGCATAGCAGTATTTTCAATAGCACCTTTATTAAAGAAGATTTGTTTTACCCACTCAAACAATGTAAAGCTTATGGCTGCAGCAAACAGGTAAACTATGTTGGCATTGAGAAAAGAGAAAGGCAGGCGGTTGCAGTTAAAATCGTTGTTGAGAATATCGAAGTTTCTTTCGCTGTTGCCACGATTGTTATAAAATTCGGTTACATAAACATTGGTTGCTATTGAGGTTTCATTGTTAGTCATAATAGCATAGTAAGCATATGGGCACTGCGTAAAAACATCCAGTTGCCGGTCTTTTCTTTTACGGCGTTGTACTACGGCACGGTATGCTTTTTTGCCGTTAAAGGCAAAGAATGGTGTATCGGCTATTTCTACTTTTTTATTGTTAATGATTGCAGGCTTCCACTGTGTTTGGGGTATGTCTTTGATGGCATCGCGAAGGGTTTGAGAATCATCGATGCGGATATAAAAATTAGTGCAGTTCTTTTCTACTTCTTCTACTACCGATTGCTGATAAGCAGCGCTGTCACTTCTAAAGTTTTCTATGCAAATACCATTATCGGTTAATCCTTTAAAACATTGCTTAAGTGTTTCATCCATTTTGTAAGCCGCCGGGGTATTGCCACCACGTCCTTCTATAAAAACTATTTGCCGCCCGATAGCAGCAATGCCAGGCTGGTAGCCTGTAGTCATTTTATAAGTTTTGGCTGCATCGCTTTTTTCATTCTCCAAAATTACATTGTCGTAATCAAGCGTATTGCCGGCTGTTGGTATAATGCAGTGGGTTTTGAGTGCCAATTTTTGAAGCACATCGTTGAGTTTATTGTGGTGGTTGAACTGATGTGTAACCTCACCATTTTGTACAATGCTATCTTCTGTTTTTAATTCCTGCATTATTCTCAAAGCAGTATCAGCCGATGGTAAAGCCAAGCCGGGATGAAAGCCGATATGTTCACCCAAAGTATTGATGTCTTCTATACAACTGCCGCCGCATAAATGACTGTAATGAACAGACAATAATCCATCGGCTTTACTGTAGGTTTTGGCCTCGCCACGACTGCCTAACTGTTCATTAATAAAATTATCTATACCTGCTTTTTTTATCTGCTTTAAAACAAATTGGAGACCGCCAAATGGACTGATGAGTTGGGTGGATTGTTGTACTTTCACAGCGTTAAAAGTTTGTGCAATCACTTAGACAAGTGAATAACCGATAACGCTGTAAACCCCTGTAACTTTATTGTGACGGGGGTTTTAAGCTAATTGTCTTTTTTACCTTGCGGAATTAAGAAATTTGTTCAATTAAAATGAATTGCTATTTTTGAAATACAAATGAAACAAACAATAGCAAACGCCCGATTCAACTTTTATTTTTACTTCTACTTTAAAAGTGGGCCGGGAACCTATTGAGATTGAAGAATTAAAATAAACCAATCAAGATAAAAAGTCCCGGCCCAACAGCCGGGACTTTTTATTATAACCAAAACATCCAACCTTATCAATGCCATCAGTTTCAAAAGACGCTCTGCCAGGCAATTCCTCCTTAAAAGCCTTAGACGGTAAAAGTTTGTCCGTTGCTATACAGGGTTATGAAGGCAGTTTTCACCAGGTAGCAGCTAACCAGTTTTTCGGGAAACAGGTTAATGTTATTCCCTGTGCAACCTTTAGAGAAGTAATTAAAAAGGCGTCTAACAGAAAAGAGTCTGATGGTGGAGTAATGGCTATTGAAAACTCAATAGCAGGCAGCATCCTGCCAAATTATAATTTGTTATTAAAAAGCCAGTTAACGATTGTTGGGGAAGTGTACTTACAGATTGGTCAGCACTTATTAGTAAACCCGGGAGTTACTTTAGATGATATTAAAGAAGTTCATTCTCACCCAATGGCTTTATTGCAGTGTATCGACTACCTTGAAAAGTTTCCGCACTGGAAGCTGGTTGAGACAGAGGATACAGCATTGAGTGCGAAACATCTTCGACAGCGGCATGGCCGGCATTCTGCTGCGATTGCCAGTAAATTAGCTGCCGAACTTTACCAACTGGAAATGCTGGCTGCAAATATTCAAACTGCAAAAAACAATTACACAAGATTTTTAGTCCTGCAAAAACAGTCCCGTACAACCGAAATAGAAGAAGCAAACAAGGCATCACTATATTTTGAAACAGATCACAGCAAAGGAAGCCTGGCTAAAGTGCTTACCGTAATAGCTGAAAATGGTGTTAACTTAAGCAAGCTGCAAAGCATGCCGATACCCGGAAGCGATTTTTTATATGGGTTTTTTGCGGACATGGAAATTGACGATCACCAACATTTTGAAGAAGTGATTGAAAATATAAAACCCTTAACCGCGAATGTGAAAATGTTGGGTATTTATAAGAATGGAAAAGTAAAAAGTCAAAAATTGTAAGCTATGGAAATAACAATTGCAAACAGGCTGGATGGTATAGGTGAATATTATTTTTCGCAGAAGCTTCGTGAAATTGATGAGCTGAACAGGCAAGGCAGGCAGATAATAAATCTTGGCATCGGCAGTCCTGATCTTCCGCCACATCCTGATGTAATAAAAGTACTCGACGAAGAAGCCGCGAAGCAAAACACACATGCCTATCAAAACTATAAAGGAAGCCCTATACTTAGAACAGCAATGGCAGTTTTTTATAAGAATTGGTACCAGGTTGAAGTTGACCCAAACACAGAAGTGCTTCCGTTAATTGGCAGCAAAGAAGGTATTATGCATATATGTATGACCTATCTAAATAAAGGCGATAAAGTTCTTATTCCGAACCCCGGCTATCCAACTTATCGCAGTGCAGTTAAGCTTGCGGGAGGAGAATGTATAGAATACGATCTTAAAGAAGAAAATAACTGGGAACCGGATTTCAATAAATTGGAAACCCTTTTTTCTTCCCCCACCGGGGGAAGCCGGAAGGGGGCAAAAATGATGTGGATCAATTATCCCCACATGCCAACAGGTAAACAGGCATCAACAGCACTATTCGAAAAAGTTATAACCTTTGGTAAAAAGCATAGTATTCTTATATGTCACGATAATCCTTACAGCTTTATTTTGAATGATAAGCCTATGAGTTTATTAAGTGTAGCAGGATCAAAGGACGTTGCAATCGAACTAAATTCTTTAAGTAAAGCAAGCAACATGGCCGGGTGGCGGGTTGGAATGATGCTGGGTGCTAAAGAACGTATCGATGAAGTTTTACGCTTTAAAAGCAACATGGATAGCGGAATGTTTTTGCCCGTTCAGTTGGCGGCGGCAAAGGCTTTAAGTTTAGGCAAAGAGTGGTATAATGAATTAAATGAAATATATGCTGAAAGGCGTGAACTGGTTTATCAGCTTTTGCAAACATTAAACTGCTCTTTTGAAAAAAGCCAAACTGGTTTGTTTATATGGGCAAAAATACCTGAGAAATATAAAGACGGCTACGAATTGAGTGACCAGGTTTTATACAATAAAAATGTATTCATAACACCAGGTGGAATTTTTGGAAGTAATGGCAACAACTTTATAAGAGTAAGCTTATGTGCAAAAGCCGAAGTTTTTAAAAATGCATTGGAAAGGGTAGTCTCCCCAACTAAGCCTCCCCAAACCCCTCCAAAGGAGGGGCTTTAGATACTAAGCGATCGAAATGGAAAGAGACAAAATAAAAAATAAGGATGGAAGAGAAACCTGAAATACCAAAAAGTATAAAAAGCTCCCCTTTAGGGGCTGGGGGCAAAACTCTCCAACAAGGGGAAAATTTAGGAGGAGTTGTCTCTATTATTGGCATAGGCTTAATAGGAGGTTCGTTTGCGTTATCGCTAAAAAGAAAGGGGCTTGCATCGCATATAATTGGTATTGATAATAATGAACATCACCGTAAGCTTGCCCTGGATTTGAAGTTAGTGGATGAAGTGCTTACCTTAAATGAAGCTGTTGCCAAATCGGGGTTGATTGTGTTAGCAATACCGGTAGATGCTATGAAAAAGTTATTACCGGCAATAATGGATCAGGTTAAAGATACACAGGTGGTGATGGATATGGGCTCAACAAAGCGGGAAGTGATAAACGTGATTAGTAAACATCCGATGCGAAAAAGATTTGTAGCCACACATCCGATGTGGGGAACAGAATATAGCGGTCCGGAGGCTGCAGTAAAAGACGCATTTGTAAATAAAGCCGTTGTTATTTGTGATGCTGATAATTGTGACGGAAATGCCTTAGCATTTGTAGAGGATATTTATAAACAAATTGGAATGCATCTAGTTTATATGGAAAGCGCTGCACATGACGTACATACCGCTTATGTTAGTCACATTTCGCACATTACCTCGTTTGCATTGGCCAATACAGTGTTGGAGAAAGAGCGTGAAGATGAAGCAATTTTTGAACTGGCAAGTGCCGGATTCGAAAGCACTGTTCGCCTGGCTAAAAGTAATCCTGCTATGTGGGTTCCTATTTTTAAACAGAACCGGGAGAATGTGCTTGATGTTTTAAACGAACACATTAGCCAATTACGAAAGTTTAAAAGCTGCCTTGAGAAAGAGAACTATGTATACCTGCAGGAGTTAATTGAACAGGCCAATGGAATAAAGAGGATATTGAAGTAGGTTGATAGGTTAATAGGATGAGAAGTTGATTGGCTGATAGGTTGAGAAGTCGATTGGCTGATAGGGTTGATCAGCTGAGTATTTGAAAATTGAAAATTGAGAAAACAGTGTTTTGAATGTTAAAAAAAAAATTGTTCAGTATAAAGTCAGGCACAACAATAACATAACAACGAACGTGTTTAAGCCCTCTTATTTAATTAGTACATTTGCGCAAAATTTTTATTTAGTATGATGACATTTGAAGGGTTGGGAATTGACGCACGGTTAATTCAGGCAACCGATGAGTTGGGGTTTGTGAACCCAACACCGATACAGGAAAAAGCTATACCTGTCTTACTGAGCGGAACAACAGACTTTGTGGGGTTGGCTCAAACAGGTACAGGCAAAACAGCAGCGTTTGGCTTGCCGCTGTTGCAATTAATTGATGCAGATAAAAGGTTTCCGCAAGCTTTAATAGTTTGCCCTACCCGCGAACTCTGTATGCAAATAGTTAAAGAAATAGAACTGTTTAAAAAGCATATAAAAGGCGTAAGTGTAGTTGCAGTTTATGGTGGCGCATCAATAAGCATGCAGATCAGAGATCTTAAAAGAGGAGTGCAAATAGTTGTAGCAACACCCGGCCGTTTAATCGATTTGATAGAGCGTAAAGCAATCGACCTTGAACAAATAAAATATGTAGTGCTGGATGAAGCCGATGAAATGCTGAACATGGGTTTTAGAGACGATATAGAATTCATTCTTAAGAACACACCCAATCGCGAAAGCACCTGGTTGTTTAGCGCCACAATGCCGCCTGAAGTAAAACAGGTAAGCAAGCGCTATATGAAAACACCGATCGAAGTAACAGTTGGAAAAGCAAATACAGGAAACAAAAGTATAGATCATCAATTTTATGTTTGCTCTGCCCAACATCGTTTTGAGGCGTTAAAGCGTATTATTGATTTTAATCCCGGTATGTATGCAATCATCTTCACCCGTACAAAACTGGATGCACAGGATATAGCAGAAAAGCTAACAAGAGAAGGTTATGATATAGATGCGTTACATGGCGACTTAACGCAACAACAGCGCGACAGAGTTATGGGACAATTTAGGGATAAGACTTTGCAGTTGTTAATTGCAACCGATGTCGCTGCAAGAGGTATTGATGTCTCAGGAATTACGCACATTATTAATTATGAGCTTCCTGATGATCTTGAGGTGTACACACACCGCAGTGGACGTACGGGTCGGGCGGGAGCACAAGGTATTAGTATGTCTATCGTTCATGCCAGGGAAATTTTTAAATTGAGGCAGATAGAGAAATTGATACAGCAGCCATTTCATAAATTAGATATACCAAGCGGAAAAGATGTTTGCCGTAAGCAGTTCTTCTACTTTATGGACAAGCTACTGCAAGCAGACGTAAGTCACGGCGATTATGAAACGTATGTGCCAATGCTCGAAGAAAAGTTTGCCGATGTAAGCAAGGAAGAAGTTTTAAAAAGAGTGGCGGCAATGGAGTTTGATCGTTTCCTTAAGTATTACGAGAATGCTTCTGATCTCAATGTTCGTGAAGTGCGTGTAAGAGAAAGAATTTATGATGGCGATAATACAGACACCGGGCGTAGAAGAGATACCAGGGGCAGAGAGTTTACCGGCAATGGCGATTTTACAAGGTTGTTTGTAAACCTGGGCACAAAAGATGGTTTTTATAAAGCAAGCTTCCTTCAGTTTATACTTGATATGAGTGATTTGAAAAAAGATATGCTCGGGCGCATTGATATGAAGGAGATGAATAGCTGGATAGAGATTGATAAAAGTGTTGCAAGCAAAATGATCCGTGCGGTAGATGGTAAAACATATAAAGGCAGAAGGATAAGAATGAACGACGCGAACAGCAGGGGATAGCCGTAGTTTGTAGTTTTGAGTTTGTGGTTTGCAGTTGAGTTGAGAAGTTGATAGGTTGAATGGTTGATAAGTTGAGTATTGATTTATTGAACATTGATTATGAGTGTGTTTTTTAAGCAACGAACAGTTAAGTGAGAAGTTGAGTATTCATTATTGAACATTGAATTATTAAGTGTTTTTTATACGCAACAAACCATCAGGCATGCACAACCACATCATCAATGCTTCATTACAAATCGTTCCAATAGTTCAGGACAGGCATCCATACGAGTGGGTAGATGCAGCGATTTCAGTAATAAAGCAGTCAGGAATTAAACATGAGGTAGGGCCATTTGCAACAGTGCTGGAAGGAACATACAGCGAGGTAATGAAAGTAGTGAATGACGTTAACGAACATCTCTTAAGCGAAGAATGTACCGAATGGATTACTAATGTCCAGATACAAATCAGAAGTAACAGAGATATAACTTCCAACGAAAAGATTGAAAAATTTATCTCAAAAAATTTATAGTTCAACAATTAATAAAGATGGAACAAGCTTTAAATTCAGTGTCAGTTGTGGATGATGTTCTTAACAAACGTCCCCTGATAATCTCAGGACCTTGCAGTGCAGAGACTGAGGAACAAGTGATTGAAACAGCTACCCGGCTGGCAAAAACCGGAAAAGTTGATATGTTGAGAGCAGGCATCTGGAAACCACGTACCCGCCCCGGCATGTTTGAAGGCATCGGAACAAAAGGTTTAAGCTGGCTTGCCCAGGCAAGAAAAATAACAGGGCTTCCTGTAGCGGTTGAAGTGGCTACTGCAAAACAAGTTGAAGATGCTTTGCATTTTGATATTGATCTTCTTTGGATAGGTGCACGTACTACCGTTAATCCTTTCAGTGTGCAGGAAGTAGCAGATGCATTGCGCGGGGTAAACGTGCCCGTTCTTGTAAAAAATCCCATTAATCCTGATCTTGAATTATGGACGGGCGCTTTTGAAAGAGTTGCAAAAGCAGGTATCAAAAAGATCGGGTTAATACATCGTGGTTTTTCTTCTTATGGAAATACTGAATATCGTAATGCTCCCATGTGGCATTTGGCTATTGAAATGAAACGCCGTAACCCTGAGATCATGATGATAAATGATCCAAGCCATATCTGTGGAAACAGAACAATGCTGCAGGATGTTGCACAAAAAGCTATTGACCTGGATTTTGATGGCTTAATGATCGAGAGCCATATTGACCCAGATAAGGCCTGGAGCGATGCAAAGCAGCAGGTAACTCCCGAAAGGTTAGTTGAACTACTGAATGGGATTAAATGGAGACATGAAACAACGGATGCAAAAGAGTTTGTTGTAGCATTAGAAAAGCTACGTGAGCAGATCAATCATATTGATGATGAATTGATGCAATTACTTGGTCAGCGTATGAAGATTGCTGATAAAATTGGTGAGTACAAAAAGAATAATAGTATTACCATTTTGCAAACCAATCGCTGGAATGAGATTTTGGAAAGAGCGTTTAAAAAAGGTGAAGCATTAGGATTAAGCAAAGAGTTCATAACTAAGTATTACGACTCTGTACATATGGAAAGCATCAATCATCAGAACAGGATTATGAATAGTTAAAAGCCCTTAAACCCCTTTAAATCTCCCCTGAAGGGGAGACTTTTTGAGAGCGTTATAATCTTCTGATGGCTTAATAATATTATTTTAATTTTTAACTAAGCCCCCTTTAGGGGTTGGGGCATTCCCTTTAGGGGTTTGAGGTATGACTAAAAAAACAATTGCCTTTTCATCCGCTTCAGTTACCAACTATTTTGATGCAGATTTTTCCTACCTGGGGAAAATTGTATCTAAGGATGAAGGAATTATTATAACGGATGAAAATATTCTCAAAGCTTATTCAAAGAAATTTCAAGGGTGGAAAGTAGTTGCCATAAAAGCAGGGGAGCAACATAAAAACCAACAAACAGTTGATAGCATTATTGACCAGCTAATAGAACTTGGTGCTGACCGGCAAACCTTTCTGGTTGGAGTAGGTGGTGGCGTACTTACAGATATGACCGGATATGTTGCCGCAATTTATATGAGGGGTATAAGATGTGGTTATGTTCCCACTTCTATACTCGCCATGGTCGATGCAGCAATCGGTGGTAAAAATGGTATTGATGTTGGCCTTTATAAAAATATGGTTGGCATTATCCGTCAGCCTGCATTCATTTTATACGACTATTCTTTCCTTAAATTATTACCGCAAGCTGAATGGGTAAATGGATTTGCTGAAATAATTAAACATGCGTGTATAAGAGATGTGGCAATGTTTAAATTATTAGAAGAAAACAAGCTGACTGATTTTCAGAAAGACAAAGAGTTACTTTCAAAACTTATTCAACGGAATGCTTTATTAAAAAGTAAAGTAGTGGCTAAAGATGAGTATGAACATGGCGAAAGAAAGTTTCTAAATTTTGGTCATACCATTGCACATGCTATCGAAAATCTTTATCAAATTCCACACGGTCATGCTGTAAGTATCGGCATGGGGGTAGCGTGTAAGATTTCAGAACAATTGAATAGTTTTTCTGATACGACAAGAGTGACGGGTCTTCTTAAAAAGTATGGATTACCGCCGCAGTTCGAGTATGATAAAGAACAAACGCTTAAGTTACTAAGGGCTGATAAAAAGAAAGAGAAAGATGCCATTAGTTATATCCTTCTGCACAAAATTGGTAAACCATATATTGCTTCATTACCTTTTCAGCAAATAGAAACCCTAATTTAAATTATGCTCTCCCTCGTTATTGTCTTATAATGATCGTACGAATTCACCCAACAGATATACAAGGAACTGTTCATGCGCCGGCAAGTAAAAGCAGCATGCAAAGAGCATGTGCAGCCGCCTTACTTTGTAATGGAACAGCAAACATTTTTAATCCCGGAAAGAGCAATGATGACCTTGCGGCTGTTGATGTAATTCAAAAGCTGGGAGCAAAAGTTATTACAAACCAAGATGGTCCTTTAACTGTTGAAAGCAATGGAATACAACCAGTAGAAAGCGAAATCAAATGTGGCGAAAGTGGCTTGGGCATTCGGATGTTTACTCCTATTGCAGCCTTAAGTAATCTGCCGCTTACTATCGGTGGCTCAGGTAGTTTGCTCACACGACCAATGGATTTTTTCGACAAGATTTTCCCGCAGTTAGGAATTAAAATTGAGTCTGCCGGAGGCAGGCTTCCTTTAAAAATTTGCGGGCCTTTAATACCTCGGAATATTGAAGTAGATGGCTCCTTAAGTTCTCAGTTTTTAACAGGTTTGTTAATGGCTTTCAGTTCTTCAATTAAAAATCAGGTTACCATAAAAGTAAATGATCTTAAAAGCAAACCTTATATTGACCTTACATTGCAGGTAATGAAAGATTTTGGAATGAATGTTCCCGCTAACGATAATTACAACTCATTCACTTTCTCTCCATTCAACCGTCAACCGTTAACTATCAACTACACTGTAGAAGGTGACTGGAGCGGCGCTGCCTTTTTACTTGTTGCAGGAGCAATAGCGGGAAATATTACTGTTACCGGTTTAAATATCAACTCGACCCAGGCTGATAAAAATGTTTTGCAAGCCTTAATCTCTTGTGGTTGCAGTTTATCTATTCAGGACAAGCAAATAGAAATAGGTCCGGCACCTTTAAAAGCTTTTCACTTCGATGCAACAGATTGTCCTGACCTGTTTCCTCCTTTGGTTGCGCTTGCCGCTTATTGTAAAGGCACTTCAGTTATTGAAGGAACAAGCCGGCTTCAACATAAAGAAAGTAACCGCGCTTTAACTTTACAGGAAGAGTTTGGTAAAATGGGAGTGGAAATTACCTTAGAGAATAACCTGATGCTGGTGAAAGGTGGCGAAGGCGTCAATAGTACATCTGTTCATTCAAGGCACGATCATCGTATTGCAATGGCCTGCGCAGTTGCAGCATTAAAAGCAAATGGTGAAGTAGAGATAGCAGAGGCAGAAGCTATTAATAAATCATATCCTGATTTTTATAAACACATGGCCTCCCTAAATCCCTCCGGTGGAGGGACTTGAAAACAATTTTGTCGGCAGAGGGTAGTAGGGTTTAAAAAATTATGAACCTGTAAAAGATCTCCCCTAACCAGGGGAGATAGAGAGGACTTCTATGAACACTTTTGGCCGCATATTTCGCGTACACATATTCGGAGAATCGCATGGCACCTGTGTAGGTGTAACAGTGGATGGTTGCCCTGCAGGTTTAGCAATAACCGAGGAAGATTTTGTTGCAGATATAGAGCGT
>MWYU01000216.1 GCA_002050375.1 Chitinophagales bacterium 62-2 | reverse complement strand
CTGCAAAATTATGCTTACGCATTTAAAAGGTATAGAAAAAATGAAACGTCATTTGAGAAAACATCTTTATTAATATATTGTTTACTAAACACAATCTAAATACAGTTATATTTTATTGCTCGTACTCCAATCGTTCCGACTTACTGCATGTTTTAACCAGCTTCGATACCTCATCGCTTTTTATGACCGTTCTATGACACTGAAATTGGGCAGCAGAAATTCGTGCAATTACCTTTGCAACAGATTTATCAACCAAAAATGTCGAACGGACCCAACGGTTTATCAAAGTATTTTATTGCGGGGATCAATTACAAAAAAACTGATGCATCAGTCAGAGGGCTGTTTGCTATTAATAACGTTCAATACGCAAACATCCTCGCTTTGGCTTCTTCCGTGGGACTTTCCGAGTTCTTTATTCTTTCCACCTGCAACCGTACAGAAATTTATGGCTTTGCAGAAAGTGCTTCCCAGTTAACAGATATTCTTTGCACACAAACAACAGGCACAAAAGAAACCTTTAATAATTTATGTTACGTTAAGCAAGGCCTTAATGCTATACAACATTTGTTTGAGGTTGGTGCTGGTTTAGAGTCTCAGATTTTAGGTGATTATGAAATTATTGGCCAGATAAAAATGGCTGTTAAATTTGCTAAGGAAAATGGATTTGTTGGTGCGTTTACTGAAAGATTAGTAAACAGTGTTCTTCAATCTACCAAGCTTATTAAAAATCAAACCGCGTTAAGTGGCGGAACTGTTTCAGTTTCGTTTGCCGCTGTTCAATATATTAAAAGGAACATTACCAATATCTCTAATAAAAATATTTTGTTATTAGGTGTCGGAAAGATTGGCCGAAACACCTGTAAAAATTTAGTTGATTATTTAAACACTAAAAAAATCACTTTAATCAATCGTACTTCCGATAAAGCTGCCGAATTTGCTAACGAACTGGGTTTAAAGTATGCGCCAATACATGAACTTGACGCTCAAGTCAAAGCTTCGGATATTATTTTGGTAGCCACTAATTCAACCGAACCAACTATTCTCAAATCTTATTTAGAAAATAGTGGTAATAAATTAATCATTGATTTGTCTATCCCCTGTAATGTTGAAGCAAAGGCTGAAGAATTGCCCAACATAACTTTAATAAATGTGGATGAGCTTTCTAAACTGAAAGATGAAACGTTACAAAAACGCGAAGCTGAAGTTCCGAAAGCAAAAGCAATTATTGCTGAGCATAAAGCTGAATTTATTGAATGGAGCAACATGCGTAAAAATGCTCCCGTTATAAAAGCAGTGAAGCAGAAGTTGCACGATATGCACCAGTGCCGTATGTTTCTTTCTGCCCGTAACACCACTATCACCACTACTCATCCCAATGTTGCAATTAATCAAATTGCAATACAAAAGGTTATAAAAAACATGGCTGTGAAAATGCGTCAGCAACACCAGCCCGGTTGCTCCTACATAGAAGCGATCAATGATTTTATCACTACCCACAAAAATTAAGATGGCTGGTAAGTTGTTGAGGATCGGCACCAGGGAAAGTCAACTGGCTGTGTGGCAGGCTACACTTGTAAAGAACTTATTAGCAGAACATGGATATGAAGCTGAACTTGTTTATATAAAAAGCGAAGGCGACATTGATTTAAAAACGCCTTTGTACGAAATGGGTGTTCAGGGCATTTTTACCCGCACCCTCGATGTTGCTTTACTTCATAACCGAATAGATCTTGCTGTTCATAGCATGAAAGATGTGCCTACAGTTTTACCTCAGGGCATTATTCAATCCACTGTTTTAAAAAGGTCTTCCTATAAAGATCTTTTCGTTTATAAGGGCGGCAAGAAAAGCGTTGAAGATGCATTAGGT
>MWYU01000013.1 GCA_002050375.1 Chitinophagales bacterium 62-2 | reverse complement strand
TCTTTAAGCGATAATAGTTAGTGCCGCTTAATGGAGTATTATCGGTAAACGTATAATTGCTTAAACTCCCGTTTATTTTGCCAATGCTGCTGTAATCTTTACCGTTAATGCTTCTTTGTATTTCGAACCTGTCCACATTTATTTCCTGTGATGTGTGCCATTGCAAAAGATTATTTTTCCCATCTTTAAGTGCAGTAAAGCCTTGTAATTTCAATGGTAAGGCAGTCAGGCCGTAGCGGGCTAAAGCAATACTATATTTACTGTCACTGCTACCTGCCTGACCAGCTAAAACTATTTTACCATCGGCTTGTAAAGCTGAAGCAAAAGCCTGATCACGAAAACCTGCAAAATCTGTTGTATCAATGCCATTGTTACCAAAAGTACTATCAAGCTTTCCATTTGGATGGTATCTGGTTACAACAAAATTTTCAGCCCTATTATAAGTGTATCCTGAAACTATAAGCTTTCCACCTGGTTCTACAATTAAATTAGTAGCAAAAGCTTGTATAGTATCGATGGGGGTGATTACTTTACCACCTAAACCAAAAGAACTGTCTAATGAACCATTTGCACGATATTTTGCTAAAGCAAAACTTGTAATTGCTACCGGAAACCTTTTATAAGTGTGCCCTGCTAATACAATTGAACTGTCAGGTAGAACAGCTAATCCGAGGGCATCTTCAAGTGAATTATTATTGAAATCGGTTTTCACCACACCGTTAGTGCCAAAGGTGTTATCCAGGCTACCATTCTGTAAAAACCGCAATAATGCAAAATCTCCGACGAATCCAGAATTTTTTAATATTCCTGCTACAAATATCTTCCCGTCTTTGGCTAAAGCCATGTCAGTAATCCTTTCTACATCATTTACATATCCTTCGAATTTTCCATTAACTCCAAATGAACTATCAATAGAACCATTGGAATTAAATTGTACCAGGGCAGGAATACTTTCAAAAGTGGGCATATCTACTGACCCCGCGCTTAATATTTTACCATCAGGTTTAATAAGCAGTTTTTTTAACCCTCCGGTTCCGTTCGACATTTTTACAATCGTTATTCCATTCTTCCCGAAAAGACTGTCTATAATACCATCCATATTATACCTTACAATTGTATAACCACTGTCTATAAAAACATTTGTACTCAAATTATATGCTGAACCCCCAGCGACAATTTTACCATCGGCCTGAATTGCAATGCTTGATATTGAACTTCTGTCTTTTAGCCTTGTAACCGCTTTACCGCCAGTACCAAAAGTATTATCAAGGCTACCATCAATATTGTAACGAACAAGAGCGAAATAATTTCTACCTGCCTCAGTCGTACTTCCTCCAACTACTATTTTACCATCAGGTTGGATAGCAATATCATTAGCTATGGAAGAGTCATTTATTGGTGTTACCACTTTACCGCCGTTGCCAAATGTAACATCCAACATACTCTTCTGCGAGAATACGGGAGCTACAATAATTAAAATGGAAATAAAAAAAGAATAAGCAAATTTTGATAAGGCTGCGTTGTAGAGTTTAAACATAAACGTAGAATTTAATGAGTTGTAAAATTTTAGCCGGAAGATTTCAAAAAATCTGTTGTCTCCTTAAAGCTATACTAAACTCTCAATCTTATACTCATTACCAGAATTTATTTATTACACATGCATGTCTTACTTCTGCAACTGATGTGTATTATAAAAAAAGAGGCCTTTACAGCCTCTTTTTTTATTCGTATCCCTCAAAACATTTTATTCAACTATCAAAATAGCTTGCCTAAGCTCCTGCCCACAAATCATCCGGGTACTCTCCCGAGCGAACCAGCTTACTAATACTTACCTGAACCGTAGGTGCATCTTCTTTATAAGTTACACCAAACCATTG
>MWYU01000027.1 GCA_002050375.1 Chitinophagales bacterium 62-2 | reverse complement strand
TAATAGAACAGGATGCATACCTAAATAACATCTATTATTATGCGGTAATTTACATACCCCTCACCAGGCAGGTTCAGGTAGATTAATTTGATAACATTCCTTGTGTTTTGAAGGGCAACGACGTTTAGTTAGAGTTTTTTGTTTTAGCTCACTTGAAGAAGCAACCAGCAAGTTTCTTCTTTGCAGCCTTGCTTATGTATTTTCTTCGCCTCTGCGCGAAAAGCTCCTTAATAATAATACATTAACCTATCACTGCTTAATAACAAAAAGCCGCACTTATCTAAAGTACGGCTTTTGTTATAGTTGTTAAGTAAAGGTATCAAACGCCCAACAAGTTTACAGGTCCCCACCCGGATCTACCCTGAATGAGATTTCGCAGATAACACCATACGTGCTTATCTTATTATCTTTTACATGAGCTTTAATATCTTTTACATATACAGAGTCTACATTACGAACCGTTTTAGTAACTTCTGTTACCGCGTTCTCTATAGCATCTTCAATACTTTTTTCTGACGAAGCAATTACTTCAATAACTTTTACAAGTGGCATAAAAATAATTTTTAAGGTTTTTAAATAACGTGATGGACTGTTAGCACATAAAAAATTATGCCTGCATATTTTATAAAACCTTAAGAATTGCCTAAGTATTTATGTTACCTGCCTGATACGATGTTTGTTTTTATCTTTGTAAAAACATTTAATGAGAATGCCTGCTAAAATAATTATAACTATTGCCGCATTAGCAGTTGTGCAGTTAGCTTTATATTCAAAAAGACGTCAGCAAGTACGACATATACTTTACGAAGTAGCTGAAGCAGGCTACGAAACAGCCGAGGATATACTTTTCCCATTAAAGTCTCAGCGCCTTAGCAGGCAGCGTTATAGACAATGAACAGGAAATGTAAGTTAGCAGATCAACACAACCATTATGGGTAAAGGCAGGTTAGAAGCATTTAGTGATGGCGTAATTGCTATTATCATCACCATTATGGTTTTAGAAATGAAGGTGCCGCATGGAGATAACCCGGCAGCCCTGAAACCATTGATACCTGTTTTTCTAAGTTATATACTCAGCTTTATTAATGTTGGTATTTACTGGAATAATCACCACCATTTGCTGCATGCAGTAAGCCATGTAAATGGAACCGTACTTTGGGCAAATATTCACCTGCTGTTCTGGCTGTCGTTAATACCTTTTGTTACCGGCTGGATGGGAGAAAACCACTTTGGTATGTGGCCGGTTGCTTTATATGGAATGGTTCTTATTATGGCAGGTGTTGCCTATACTTTATTAACCTTTTCGCTTATTAATCTTCAAGGTAAAAATTCTTCACTTGCTTTAGCTGTAGGTAAAGACTGGAAAGGAAAAGCTTCTGTGCTTATTTATGGCGTTGGCATTTTGCTTAGCTTCATCAATCCCTGGTTAGGTTTTGCTTTATATGTTGTTGTAGCGGTTCTTTGGTTTATACCTGATAAACGGATTGAAAGTAAACTGAACTTAGATAAAACCGGAGAAGAGAGACAGATTAAACAAAAGATATAATTACAGTTGTATTATAAATTACATAATAGTTGTCTTCTTCTGTATTTCATCAGGATCATCGCCGATCTCAGTTTCAGTAAAAGGATCGTCATCGTCGTCGTCATCGTCTTCTTTCCCCGGCTTTTCCTGCGGTATGATTCCCGGCTCTTCTGACGGTAAAACATCGGGTTCAACCTCTGGTTTTTCATCAGGAGTTTTACCGGGTTCGACCTCCGGTTTTGGCTGCTCCTGGCTAAATAATTCAGGCAGGGTTATTTGACGATTATTTTCAAGTGTCATTATTAAGTGCTTTATTATTAAGTAGTACCAATAATTATACCGCTAACGAATAAGC
>MWYU01000020.1 GCA_002050375.1 Chitinophagales bacterium 62-2 | reverse complement strand
CCACCAGACTTTCCAGAAGTTTATCTAAAAGTGCAAGATTATTAGTGGTCAGCAAAAATAATTAAAAACATAAAAGGCTCCTCCAGTTATTTTGAGTGTTCCGTTCTGCCCCACAGTTGTCCGAGTGTCTTCCGAAGAACCCAATGTTAGATTTCTTTAACGAAATTCAAGGCAGTATTAATTTCAACCGGTCATCTTTTTTGAGACCCTTAAAACCGATCATTTCAAAACATTCATCAACCATATTAAACCTTCGCTCTAGCAAAGAAGAAAGCCGTTATTTCGTCTTTAATGTTTCTTTGATCATTTGTTCCAAAATCTTTGTATCAACATCAGCCAGCTTGTTGATGTAAAGGCAACCACCGCCAGTTTTGTGCTTACCCAATTTTGTCAGCGAATCAGCATGAGCCGCCATATTACCAAGTAGGTACACTGACAGGTTTGCTTTACGTGGCGAAAAGCCAACTTTGAACCACTCCACCTCCCGTCCCGACGGGCTTTTCACTATTACATATCCAAAGCCGATAAGTGAAGTACCCCATATCCTGGGTTTTTCCTTTGTAGCCTTTTGCATTAATTTGAGTAGCACGAGACTGTCGTTACGCTTTTGCTCATCTGCTACATTGTTTATAAAATCCTCTACACTTAAAGTAGTTGGTTTGGTTTTTACTTCTGCTAATTTTCCCATGTGAAAAGTTTTATTATAAGTTAGGGGTCAACTATTTTTAATCTTGTCGTGCTGTTGGTTGTGACCGCAAATAATATCCTTTGATAAGTAAGTTCCTGCTAACATCTTTTTGATTACAGTAAAATTGATCTGTTCTGGTTTTGTAAATCTTACAACACCTTTTCCAAAAGTTACTCCTTTTAATTCGTTTACAAATTGGTTGAACACTTCTTGCTTTAAAATGTACAGTCCGATGAAATGTTTTTTGACTTGAAAATCCAACTTCAATAATATTGTCTTTTGCGTAGCAAGGACCTCCGTAAGCTACTCTCTCATCGTAACCTTTAAGTTCTTTGCGACAGAGTTCTCTCAGCTTCGTTAACGCTTGCAGTCGTTCGATTGGAACTTCTGATAAATATTCATCTACAGTTGTTGCTTTGCTTTGCATAAATCACCTGTTTGACTTGTATTGTTATTTATCGTTCATATTAAATGTTCCTTTCCAAAGTAGTTCAACCGTTTTGCTCAAGTGTTCTCTTCTGCCCCCGCAGTTGTTCGAGTGTCTTCCGCTTTTGCAAAAGGCACCGAACAGGATTACATAGCTCAACCTACATTTAACCTCTATTCCACATCTCTTTGTCTCCAACGACTGTTGTTCAGGACAACAAAAAAGCTGCCTCAAAAATGTTTGAAGCAGCTTTCTCTTTGTTAAAATAACATCTACTTTATAAATCCTTTTATAAGGTCGAGTAATTCTCCACCACCATTTTTTTGCTGTTGCTGCTGTGCACCCCCTGCCAGGCTTTTTACAATATCCAGTATTCCTCCTCCACCTCCCTGTTCGCCACCGGTAAATTGTTTTAGCAAATCGCCCAAACCACCGCCTCCAGTGTTCTGATCCCCGGCAATATTTCCACTTTTATTTCCCGTGATTGATCCTAATAATTTTTCCAAAGAAAAACCAGAATCGTTGGGATCATTAGTTTTGTTGATCAGGCTTTCAAGTACGTTGGGAATAAGGCTGCCTGACACACTATTTGCCTGGTTGTTATTCATGTTAAATTTATTCATCAGCTTACCGGCAAAGTGTCCCATCATCATAGATACAATTGGGTTGCTTAGTAAGCTTTTCTTATTAGCGCCACCGCCAAATAAAGACAACAGGCTTTGCAATCCGCCACCGGCGACTACATTGCGCAAGCCCGACGCTACAGTGT
>MWYU01000154.1 GCA_002050375.1 Chitinophagales bacterium 62-2 | reverse complement strand
AGCTAATGCTGCAAATACACGTGATAGTTTACTAACAAGCATTTCGTTTTGGAACATTTCATTAAACTGCTCGTCTACAAACTTGTATTCAAAAGGATAGGCAGGATTGGTTTTTTTCATTACTGCTTCTATTTTAGTTAGTGCCTGTTCAACATTGCTTTGAGCTTTTATTCGCACATTCATAACCGATGAAAATTGAGGAAGGCAGAAAAATATTAGGGGGTCTGGTTTTCCATACATGTCACCATAAACAAAATCTTTTACTACACCTACCACGTTCATGTTGATATACTCGTTTTTCAGCGGCCCCGGCATTTGTATTGTTTTACCTAAAGCGCTTTCTCTGCCCATCAGTCTTGCAAGCGATTCCGTAATCAAAACATTGAAAGTGGTATCCTTCTTTATTTTATTAATATCAACCTGTGTTACGTCAGTTTGTTGAAAGTCTCTTCCTTCTATTATATCAATGCCGGAAGTAGCAATAAACTCAGGAGTAACTTCCCGCTGCGAAATGAGAACTTTTTTATTTGCCTCTTTGCCTTGCCAGGTAATAGCATCAGTATTATTTCCTCCGTATATGGTTCCGCGACTTGTTAATGCTGCATTTTCAACTACACTTGTATTGATAAGCTCCTGCCTTATTACAGCAAAGTTCTTTGCCATATCACCCTGCAATTTCATCTCGATAAGGTTGTCCTTTTTAAAACCCAATTGCCTGTTTTTTACATGTTGTATTTGCTGGTAAATTATAATAGTGCCAATTATCAAAACAATAGAAACAGTAAACTGAAGCACAACCAATCCCTTTCTTATAATAGCTGCGCTGCCTGATTTTAACTTTATTCCTTTTAAAACAAATACCGGATTGAAAGAAGAAAGATAGAGGGACGGATAACTGCCTGCTACTAATCCGCAGGTTAAAGTAATAAGCAACAAAGCCAATAAATGAGCAGGGTTATGTAAGCCTAATGAAAGATTTTTTTGTACCAAAGTATTGAAAGCAGGTAATACAAGAGTGGTGATAAAGATTGCAGCAAAGGCAGCAAGTGTTGCCATAAATAATGCTTCACCAATAAACTGTATAACAAGCCCTTTTTTTCCTGCGCCTAACACTTTTCTTACGCCTACTTCTCTTGCACGTTTTTCGCTTCTTGCTGTAGCAAGGTTCATAAAATTGATGCAGGCAATAAAAAGAATGATCCATGCAATAAGTGAAAACAGGCGTACATATTCTATCCGGCCACCCGTCTGTTTGCCGTTTTCAAACTTTCCATACAGTCGCCAATCATTCATACTAAACAAAAAAGCATGACCTATAGCTTCAGGCGCTCTGCGTTGTATATAATTATATAATTGTTTATTGATAGTTGCAGGACTTGCAGAGGGGTCAAGTTCAACATAAGTTGTTATCGAATTAGAACCCCAATGCTTCAGGTATTGATTTTGTTGAATCTCAATTTCAAAAGGTGCTATCCATTCAAACTGGAGGGTTGAGTTTTCTGGCAAGTCTTTTAATACACCACTAACAACATAATCCTGTTTGTTATCTACCTTAAGTGTTTTGCCAACTACATTTTTTTCATTCCCAAAAAATTTCTTAGCTGTCTTTTCTGTAATCACAAGTGAATACAATTGAGCAAAAGCATTCTTTGCATTGCCCTCAATAAAAGGCAGCGTAAACATGCTGAACAAAGAAGCATCAACATAACGTCCTGATGCATACAGAGGCTTATCTCCAATGTTAAATAAAAGAGAGATGGGGACTTCACTTGACCGGCAGGTATTAACAACTCCCGGTATTTCTGATTTCATGGCAGGTGCAAGCAAGCCAGGTGTTGAGCCACCTGTACGAATGTTATCGGGATATTCCCAGTTCTCCAGCACCTGGTATAACC
>MWYU01000046.1 GCA_002050375.1 Chitinophagales bacterium 62-2 | reverse complement strand
ACCTTTTCCTGCACAACATTGGCGATATAGATTCAGATAATTCCATTTCACCGGCAGATGCTTTGATTGCACCACCAAGCATTTACTATGATTATGTTTTAGCCAATCCGCCGTTTGGTAAAAAGAGCAGTCAGACCTTTACCAACGAAGAAGGCGAACAGGAAAAAGAAGACCTCACCTACAACCGGCAGGACTTCTGGGCAACCACCAGCAACAAGCAACTGAACTTCGTTCAGCACATCCGCTCCATGCTTAAAACAACAGGGCAGGCAGCAGTGGTTATTCCTGACAATGTTTTGTTTGAAGGCGGGGCAGGAGAAACGGTAAGAAAGAAGTTGCTGGAAACAACCGATGTTCATACCATTCTTCGTTTACCCACCGGTATCTTTTATGCAAATGGCGTAAAGGCAAATGTTGTTTTCTTCGATAATAAACCTTCCTCAAAAGATCCATGGACAAAAGAAATATGGTTCTACGATTACCGCACCAACATTCATCATACACTTAAAAAAAATCCTTTAAAGCTTAATGATCTGCAGGAGTTTGTTAGTTGCTATAATTCAAACAACAGGCATAAGAGAAAGGAGACATGGAGTGACATCCCTCATCCTGAACTCGGGACTAATCCTGAAGGACGCTGGAGAAAGTTTAGTTATGAAGAAATTATTGCCCGTGATAAAACATCATTGGACATTACCTGGTTAAAAGATAAATCGCTTGCTGATCTGGATAATTTACCGGACCCTGATGTATTAGCAGAAGAAATTGTAGAGAACCTGGAAAGTGCGCTGGATGGGTTTAAAGCGATTATTGCACAGTTGAAGGTACGTTGATTTGAATAGGAGATTGCTTTGCTTCGTTCCTCGCAACTCCTCGCAATGACGTTCGGTGAGGGGGATTGCTTCCCTGCCCGTACAATGGGACGAGGTTCCTTCTAAAACGTCATTGCGAGCCCGGCGAAGCAATCTCCTTGTATTCTGTTTCGTCATTGCGAGGCACGAATCAATCGCCTAATTTTGCACGCATGCAAAAAGGAGGCTGGGTGTACTTATTAACCAATAAACATCATACGGTTTTATACACCGGGGTTACCTCTAATTTGCCGGCCAGAATAAATGAGCATTTGACTAAATATTATTCTTCTTCTTTTTCTGCCAAATACAATGCTGATAAATTAGTTTATTATAAACTCTATGATACGATTGTAGAAGCAATAACAGAAGAAAAAAGAATCAAAGGAGGCAACAGGTTTGCTAAGATCAGGCTAATAGAATCCATAAATCCGAAATGGACTGACCTATGGCTTGAAGACGTTTGTAAATGGTGATTCACTTTGTAAATATGAGATTGCTTCGCCGGGCTCACCATGACGCTTCGGAGGTGGGGTTCAATGCCGGGAGATTGCTTCGCTGAAGCTCGCAATGACGTTTAAGGGTGGGGAGATTGCTTCCCGCTTCGTTCCTCGCGGTTCGTAATGATGGTGCGTTCGTGCAATGACTTACTTTTATTTCTTAATCCTGATCTGGTCAAGGAGCTTGCCCTCAACATCAAACTGTCGGAAGGTTAATTGTTTCGTGTTGGTTTCAACGAGACTATAGGAATGAACGTGCGAAATTAATTTTACTGTAAATGGAACCCAGTTCGCTTCCGGCTCGTGCGCCCATAGCCTCGGTTTATTACTGAATGCGGTATCGTACAAACCGGCTCCACCTGCACCGGTTACTATATAAACCACACCATCAGGCCGCGTTTTTCTTTTTCCATCAAAGTTTTTATCAAGAATAAATTTTCCGTCCACCCTGCCCGTACTATCAATCAGGGGCTTACCTGCATTATTTAGTTTGGGTAAAAACTTTAAAGGATAGCTACGTTGATAATTATGTACATGGCCGTTCAGTAC
>MWYU01000235.1 GCA_002050375.1 Chitinophagales bacterium 62-2 | reverse complement strand
GCTGCAGCTTGTCCAATGCGCTTTTTCTCATCAAGGTGCTGTTTATTTTTATCAGAAAGATGAAAATCAGTGCCTACGCTGGTTGTTTTAATAGCTCCTCCCCGTGCACGTATCAACATCTTTTTCTCTTCTAACCGTGTAAGATCATTGCGGATGGTAACCTCGCTTACACTTAAATCTTTGCTTAAAGAAATTACATCAACCTGCCCGTATTTTGCAAGCTTTTGTAAATCATTACGCGGCGATCTACTGTTGAGCCTTTATTTATATCAGGCATAAATGCTTTTTTAACCAAAAATACATGAACCTTTTGGTTCTATGACGGATAGTATGGGTAATTAAATTTGAGTTTGCCTGCAATGAAGTAAATCATGTTTATAAGATTTTCTTTATTTCTATAACCTCTGGCTCTTCTTTTAGCTAATTGTATTTTGTTATTGATGCCTTCCATTACACCCGTATTGATTTTGGCTTTGACATAATTAATGATGCCTGACCAATGTGCTCTAACGGTTTTTACAAATTGCTTAAAAGGTTGTATGTCTGTATCCATGACCATATCACACCAATAGGTTAAAAAGGATAATGCTTCTTCGGTATTTTCCTGTTCCCAAAATGTACTGAACAGTTCTTTGAGGCGATACCCTTCTCCCAGCCGGGGGAAAGCCATTAACATATAATCTAATTCATCCTGCTTCTTTGCTGTAAGGTTTTCATAACGGTATAGCACCGTGTATTTATGACCTTTGAGCATTTCAAATTCCTTTCTTTCTCCTTTGCGTAATTCATCCATTGCTTTATTTAGCATGGCGGTAATATGAAACTTATCAAATACAATTTTAGCATTGGGCAGATGCTCTATTACTCCCGATATATAAGCTGGCGACATGTCTATGGCTACATGGCTTACTGCTTTTACATCGCCTTTCTTTTCTTCAATAGTTTTAACCAAATCAGCCACCACTGCGGCTTCCCTGCCCTCACTTACATGAATAACACGACGCCTTTCCAAATCGGCACATACTGTTACATAGTCATGTCCTTTCTTTGCAGATGTTTCATCTATACCTATCTGCTTTACTTCTGCAAGGCTGTCTTTTTGCCGCGCATCTTTTACCCAAAAATTAAATACACGCCACAACCGATGAGCAACTACCCTAAGGGTACTTGCTACTTTATTTACCGGCATCTCATATTCTATTAACAACATGGCAAATGCCTCAAACAACAATGTAAAACCACTACCAGGACGAGCCCACGGAACCACTATTGTTTTTACAGTTCCCTCTGATTGATTTATCCGCGGCACACGGGCATGCAGGTAGCAATTATGTTCGAAGAAGTTTAGATGCTGCCAACTGCGTTGTTCTGTATCGTACACCCCACATAGTTTACCATGCTCATCTAAAAATTTTGCTCCTTGCCGAAAGTCAATATAAATATCTAACTGACCTCTTTTTAATTGTTCTGCCTTCTGAAGCTTAATGTCTTTTATATACCAAGGCTCCTGCAGGTTTAGCGCTAAGGCAAATATCTCTGTACTATTCATCCCGCAAAAATAATCCCTCCTTACATTTACCCACCCAAAGTATCATAGAACCAAAATTTTGTTCGCGAACACGATTATAGGCTTTATGTGTTTTGCGGTTTAAAGTAAGTATCATAGCAACGGCATGTTCCGCAACACCTTCAGGCGAGTAAGAGGGAACGCGGCATACCTGTATATTATTTTCTTTTGCGGCATGTAAATCAACATTATTGAAGCCGGCACACCGCAATGCGATTATTTTAACGCCCTTCTCTGCAAGGCGTTTAACCACTTTATCACTCACTACATCATTTACAAAAACACATACAGCCAAACTATCTTTTAGAAGTTCAACAGTTTTTTCATCTAAAGCGGCTTCAA
>MWYU01000340.1 GCA_002050375.1 Chitinophagales bacterium 62-2 | reverse complement strand
ATCTGCAAGTATTAATGGTACAAATAGTCCCGAACTTGTAACTTATTTAAATGGGCGTGAACTCTATTATGATGTTACTATAAAACCTCGATACCCTACAACTCAAAAGATGGTTGCAGTGATTAAAGCAGTCGTTAGTGTAAAATAATTGACACTTTTCCAGATAGCCAATTGAAGTTTATTCGGAAGGAGTCTGCTATTCCTATTTGGGTCTATCCATGCTCTCCAAAGTAGAAATAGTTTTAGCGATATTAATAAGGGCTTGTTTTTTAATAAGGTAAGGAGCAAAAAAATAAAGCCTCTAATCTCTCAGAAGCCTTTTTGCTATTTAGTTACAATCTCAGCTCCCCCTGTAGGACTTGAACCTACGACCCTCTGATTAACAGTCAGATGCTCTAACCAACTGAGCTAAGGAGGAATTTTCCATTTTTACAACGGGTGGCAAAAATAGGGCATAATATATATCAGCAAATAATTTTTATAGAAAAACTATTTAAAAAATATCTAACCAAGTACTGGCCTCAAAACCTATAAAAATGCCTGCTTCTCTTTCTTCAACTTCGAACGTTCTTAAATAATAACCTTCTCCCGAAACGTTGCGTCCGTTTTGTAAACTAAACTTGTAGCGGTGCAGTGGACAAACAATATCTCCTAATGCATCTACGAAGCCGTCTGCCAAAGTTCCACCTGCGTGTGGGCATTTATGCGCACACGCTAGTATTTCATTATCGATCCTTGCAAGTGTGATTTTTCTTCCTCCGGCCTCTGTCAGTGCTAAGTTGTTAGGTTGCCATTCTATCGTATCTTTTCCTTCAGCCACCTTATACCATTTTATTTTCTCATCCATTAGCTAATAGATATACTCAGTTTTGTAAGGGTACCGGATACGATATAATTCTTTTACCTTATTTAAGATAGTATCCCGCAATTCATCAATATTTTTTTTCTCTACAGCAGAAATAAATACACAATTGCCCTGAGTAATGTTTTCCCATTTGTCTTTAAGATCCTGCAAAATTTCCGTCTTCACGTCATCTTCCAGCCATTCATCAAAGGTATGTTGCTCATACAAATCCATCTTATTGAAGATGGTAAGAATGGGCTTTTCAAAAGCCTTAATGTCCTGTAAAGTTTTATTAACAACGCCGATCTGATCTTCATATTGGAGGTGCGATATATCAACCACATGCAACAGTATATCCGCTTCCCGAACTTCGTCTAAAGTGCTTTTGAAGCTTTCTACCAGGTGGTGCGGAAGTTTACGGATGAAGCCAACCGTGTCGCTTAAAAGAAACGGGGTATTTTCAAAAACAACTTTTCGGGTCGTAGTATCGAGAGTTGCGAATAATTTGTTTTCAGCAAAGACTTCGCTTTTGCTTAGGAGGTTCATAATCGTGCTTTTACCAACGTTTGTATAACCTACTAATGCTACGCGAATAAATTCTCCACGATCTTTTCGCTGGGTAAAAGCTTGTTTATCTATCTCTGAAAGTTTCTTACGAAGCAGGGTTATTTTATCCCTTACCACACGTCGGTCAGTCTCAATTTCAGTTTCACCGGGACCTCTTGAACCAATACCGCCTCCCTGTCTTTCAAGGTGCGTCCACATACCCCGCAATCGCGGCAGGATGTATTGGTATTGTGCAAGTTCCACCTGCACTTTAGCCTGGGCTGTACGGGCACGCCTGGCAAAAATGTCAAGTATCAAATCACTTCTGTCAATCGTTTTAATAGCCAGAATTTTCTCGATGTTAGCAATTTGAGAACCTGTAAGCTCATCATCAAAAATGGCAAGGGTTACTTCGTGGGTGTCAATGTAGTTTTTAATTTCTTCAAGCTTTCCTTTTCCTAAAAAGGTTTTACTGTCAGGATGCTGTAACTTTTGAAAGAAGCGCTTTACAGCTTTAGCC
>MWYU01000698.1 GCA_002050375.1 Chitinophagales bacterium 62-2 | reverse complement strand
CTATATGGGGATTGGAGCGGAACATTTAAGAAAGATTTCATGGGTATGAAGGCAACGGGTAAATCATTTAAAGCAAAAGATGTAGATATTTTTACCTTAGACGCTGGAGGCAAGATAACAGAGCACAGGAATATTTATCCATTCGGAAGTATTATGCAACAACTGGGAGTGCCAATGAAAAAGTAACCTGGGCAACTAAAAAAATAAGCAAGGAAAACCAGATAGGGAAGCCCCTGTAATTTTTGCAGTGGCTTTTTCTTTAGTAGAAGCCACGGTAAAATTCTTCACTTGCATTATTTCGTCTTTTACTATTTTTTATTACCGCATAAAATATAATGGGAGGCTTAGTTTTTGTACCTCGAAGGTTTTTAAAATCTAAGTGATTAATTATGGAATTAAGAAAATTAGGACAATCAAATATAATGGTAACACCCATGGCCTTCGGTGCATGGGCAGTAGGTGGATGGATGTGGGGCGGAGCAGAAGAGAAGGCCTCTATACGAGCTATTAAGGCCGCTTATGATTTTGGTATTACAACCATTGATACGGCTCCGGTTTATGGATTTGGACGAAGTGAGGAATTAGTGGGTAAAGCTATGGAAGGAGTTTCGCGAGACAAATACCAGGTATTAACGAAGTTTGGGATGAACTGGGAAACTGAACAAGGTGAATATTTTTTCGACAGCTACGATAATGATGGTAAGCCATTTAGAATGTTCAAGCGGGCAACCAGACAGACAGTGATGCAGGAATGCGAGGATAGCTTACGCCGGTTGAAAACAGATTATATTGATCTCTACCAAATCCATTGGCCCGATAATTCTACACCCATTAATGAAACTTTTGACGCAGTGCAACGACTGATAGAGCAGGGAAAGGTTCGTGCGGCAGGGGTTTGTAATTACAATGCACAGCAGGTGGAAGAAGCATTGAAAACTATTAACCTGGCAAGTAACCAGGTTCCTTATTCAATGATCAATCGTGATATTGAGAAAACTGTTATCCCTCAGGCAATTGAAACGAGTTTAGGAATTATTGCATATAGCCCTTTACAAAGAGGTTTGCTTACAGGAAAAATAAAGCCAGGATACAAATTTAATGAAGGCGATACCAGGGAAGGCAGCCGCTTTTACACCAACGAAAATATTAGCCGTACAAACGAGTTGTTAGAAGAAATAAAGCCAATTGCTGAAGAACATAAAGCAAGCTTAAGCCAGCTTGTCATTAACTGGACTATTCATCGCCCTGCAGTTGCCTGTGTGCTGGTAGGAGCGAGGGACGAAAACCAGGTTGCTGATAATGCTAAAGCGTTAAACTTTACTCTAACTAATGAAGAGCTTGATGAGATAACTGCCGCTGCAGATAAATTTAGCCTGGCACAAGCATAGTTAAGAGTTTTGAGTTTGAAGTTTCGTGTTTGTATTTGAACTTTTAAACTCGAAACTTTAAACTCAAAAATTCTAAACCCCCAACTTTAACTTTAACTCAAAACTTTATTTCTTCCCAATATTGCGTTGTAAATACTTTGAAAAATCCGGAACAGAAAGGGCATACTCTTCATTCATCAATTTAGAAGTCAAAATAAAATCTGCCGTTGTTCTGTTGCATGCCATTAAGATATTCCATGCAACTGCAAGACGTAACAATGCTTTAACGTCACTGTCATGGGGCTGTGCTTCCATTGGATCCCAAAAGAAAACGATCATATCTATCTCACCTTCAGCTATCATCGATCCCACCTGTTGGTCGCCTCCCAGCGGGCCGCTTAAAAGTTTTTTTACAGGCAATTGTAATTTTTCCTCTAATAGTTTTCCTGTAGTTCCCGTAGCAACCAACTGATGTTTGCATAAAACATCTTTATTCGTTACTGCCCATGATATTAAATCCTCTTTTTTGTTATCATGAGCTACCAGTGCCACTGTTTTTGAAGTACGAAAAATTCGCGTATCGCCCATTATTAAGTTTTTTATTTGAAGAGCCATGCAAAAACATGACCGCACTTGCAAGAATTTTTTTCAACTTTTTTGTAGTAAGATTGATTTGTTTCTGGTGTAGACTTTCTCTGCTAATAATACAAGGCAAACACTAAAATCACTTTTCTAAAAGTATGAAATGATCTTACTGCAGGAACAAGCAAAAAGCAGCCATTTTTAGGCAGGAGAGGTTAACATAATTTTAAACTAATTATGAAATTAAAAGTCTACACAAATGCAACAAATCCTGAAGACATAGTGTCTCATAATTAGAAAAGTTGTCTCCCCAGTAAATAATCCCTTTCTTGAATAACCGCGCAACCGTAAAAGTGAGATCCACCACTATAAAATATATAATAAGTAATACTCTCTTACAATGGAAAGCAATTGGTTCAGTGATATTGTCGCGATTGATAAAACCGCTGATTGGTATTCAGAATATTTTATCAGGCAGAGTATTGTAAAGTTTTTAAAGTCTAACGGTTATAAAATTCAGAAAGAGCTTTCAGTTGCAAGAGGTAATAAATTAATTGTTGCTACCCGGTATTTTAAAAAAGAACTTATTGAGATAAAAGGATTTCCTGTATCACATTATACCAATGATATAAATAAGGCTGCAACAAAAAATGATAACTTAACTCAACAGGCAAAAAGATGGTTCTCCGAGGCGCTCTTTAATTCATTGATCAACTTCGCAAGTTATTACAGCGATGGCAATGTGATGGTTGCTATAGGTTTGCCAAATGCAGAAAGGTATAAGATTATTATAAACAGGGTTCAGGAATACTTCACACTCAACAACCTCTATTTTAAAATTTATCTTGTTAATGAAGATGGAAGTGTTGAGGTCTCAAATTTGAACGAGATATATATGCGGCAAATTTTACAGGAACGCTCTCTCTAAACGCTTTTCTACTATTAGTTCCACTTACAGTTTTCCACTTCGTATAAGTTGTTCCATTAAAATATTGTCAGGAATGATCTGCAATTTTTATTATTAAAAGCCTCTTAATAATCTCCTGCTGGTAAGCTTATTACTAACTTGCATGCTTAAAAATATCGCATGCCCTTTGTTGAACTTGACCAACTTGCAACTAAAGAAATTATTAAAGGTTATCATGGTAAAGCAATACATACCGGAACTGCGACATATATGTATTGGACGGTAGAAGAAGGTGCGGCAATACCCGAACACTCGCATATGCACGAGCAGGTTGCCCATGTTTTGAAAGGGAAATTTGAATTAACAGTAAATGGCGAAACACGGGTGTTAGAGCCCGGAATTGTTGCTGTTATTCCGCCGCATGTAAAACATGGAGGGAAAGCCGTTACACCGTGTGAATTGCTTGATGTATTTATTCCCGAAAGAGAGGACTATAAATCTTAACATGAATCTGGATCTTACCAATAAAACTGCTTTAGTTTGTGGCGCCTCACAAGGGCTTGGTCTTGCTTCTGCAAAAGAGCTTGCTTTGCTTGGAGCTACGATAATTCTTGCCAGCAGAAGCAAAGAAAAATTGAAGAAGGCCATAACGGAATTAGCTACGGCAAAAGGGCAATGCCATACTTACGCAGCTATGGATTTGTCTAAGCCTGATGAAGTTAAGGCTGCTGTGCAGGCATTGCTTGCTCAGGGAGTTATTATTCATGTATTAGTTAACAATGCCGGTGGTCCGCCCGCAGGCCCGATGATTGATACCGATGTTGCTGAAATTGAAAAAGCATTTCGTACGCATGTTATAACCGCACAGGTATTAGCACAGCTTGTTGTACCAGGTATGAAAGGTGCCGGTTATGGTCGCATCATTAATATAGTTTCTACTTCAGTTAAGCAACCAATTAATGGTTTGGGAATAAGTAATACAGTGCGGGCAGCAGTAGCTAACTGGGCTAAAACACTGGCGAACGAAATAAGCAGTTTTGGCGTTACCGTAAATAATGTTCTGCCCGGTTATACCAATACCGATCGTCTTGATTATTTGTTTAGCAAACAAGCTGTAGATCAGGGAACAGATAAGCAAAACATACTTAATAAAACCATTGCTTCAATACCCGCACAACGATTAGGCGAGCCTAATGAGTTTGGGGCAGCAGTTGCTTTTTTATGCTCACCCGCAGCAGCATATATTAACGGGGTTAATTTACCTGTTGATGGAGGAAGGACAGGAAGTTTATAGATTGTGGGATAATTTCACAAGTGCTCTGTCTTCGGGGTAAAACCTCTGACAATTTAGTGAGCATTCATTACCTCATCAACTTCTCTTTGCGTAATACTTCCCCAATAATTTATATAATCGTCTGCTGATAGGGAAGCTTGCACTTTCTGTAAATCCGGAGCCACCTGTTTTAATGCATCTAAAAGTACCGGGTAGGGACGGTAGCCCGTCATCATGATTGCTGGCTTATTTGCCTGCCTTAATATTAGTGTAGGATAACGGTTAATGTTTCGATATTGTGCTTGTTGAAGGTCACTTCTAAATGCTTCGATGCCATTATCGTTTTTCATGTCTGCTTTAAACTTGTCAGCATCAAAAGATGATTGTTCTCTTTGCAGATCATCTGCTATTTCAAATAATACATTTTGTTGCGCGATGTTTTTACCATTTAGCATAATGGATTCACGTACAAGCCTTAGATATCTTTCACCGGAGACATCCGACTGTAACTGTGCGCACTTTACAGCTATACAAGCAGGGTAAGAGGATGCAGGAGGATCTTCCATCCAAATCCGGTTTGGCATGGGCATTCCGGAGATATGACTCGCCTGCATCCAGACAGGCCCCATTTGTACAGGCCGGCTCACTGAATTCAATTCATCATTATAATTATTCCAGCCAGGCAATAAACCTCCCATAATATATTGCCACGAAATCTTTCCTTCAAATTCGTAGCGCAACCTTCGCCACTGCGGCTCGAAGGCCCAGCTATAACAACAAAGCGGATCAGTATAGTAAGTTATTTCTACCTGATCCGCTCTATGTTGTGCGCCCTTATTATCGATAAGGTCTTCTTTTAGGGGCACCATTTATCTCTTATTTTTGAGTTGCTTTTTCCTCCTTTAAGTCCTGCGCGATCAAAGCATCATTCCATTGCAAAGGTCCCATAGGTGCAGACGCCTTCACAAATTCACTTTTCATTTTTCCAAGTTCTTCATTCATCTTTTGAACCTTTTCTTCTGTGCGATCTGTTCCAACAGGTTGCTGGTCGAGTAAACCATTAGTTGCGAGTACATGCTTAATTGGGTCTTCAATAAATTGGAAGGTTTCGCCTAATTGGGTTGATACTCCCTGGTTCCATGGTCCACGAACAGCGTTACCTGTGGACAAGTTGAAATATAAATTGCTGTATCGCGGATCTCCCTGTAAAGTACCGGGAGGGAAATTAGGTTTGATAGTTTCGAGTGCAGCTTCAAACATCTGAAAGTGTGCCACCTCTCTTGTCATTAAAAAACGCAGGGTTTCCTTTACAAAAGGGTCGTCGGTAAATTGAAGTAAATATTCATATACCATTTTTGCTCTTGCTTCTGCAGCAATGTCCGAGCGAAGATCGGCGGTAAGCTCGCCAGTGGCATCACCATTTATATAAGCGGCTGTCCAGGGCACTCCCTGGCTATTTGTATATGCAGGTCCGCCACCGGTGCTTACAAAAAATTGTGGCGCAACCATTGCCTGGTGAATAAAACTTTCTTTAGCAGCCTTGCCGTTAAGCAATTGCATAATTTCAGAATTTTCTGCCGCATCCTTCAGGTCTCCGTTAATTCCCGTAAGCAGCATTTGGATAGTAGCACCTACAATTTCCAGGTGACTGAATTCTTCAGTGGCGATATCCATTAATAAATCGTACTTATCAGGGTAGGGATTTTTTGCCCCAAATGCCTGAACAAAATATCGAAGTGCGGCGGCAAGTTCCCCGTTAGCCCCGCCAAATTGCTCTAACAGCAAAGTGGCAAAAGCAGGGTCAGGCTTAGACACCCTTGCATTAAACTGTAACTCTTTTACATGGTAAAACATATATAGCTATTTAAGATGAAAAGAATAGAAAATAGTAAAACCATGCCATTCAAATAATCGCAATCCCCTTTATCCTTCGAAACAGTTTTTGAAAAATTTAGCACTTACGCAAGGAATAGGAGAGAACTATTTTAAGGAAGCTGAGTACATCCAAACTAATTTCTCCTGTTCGCGGATGTAATCGCTCATGAGAGCGCTGGTGCCTTCATCATTAGCATTACCTGCTATCTCCGAAATTTCTCTTTCAATGCTAAGTAATACTCTAAAGCTTTCCAACACAATTTCAACGGCTCTTTGTCCGTCAGAAATATTGGTAGCTTCTTTAATAGTTGATGTAGCTATATAATCTGAAAAGGAGTGAAGAGGAGTGTAGCCGATTGTGAGAATACGCTCTGCAACTTCATCAATTTTTACAAGAGCATCTGTATATAATTCCTCAAACTTAGCATGCAATTCAAAAAATTTGTTACCCGTAATGTTCCAGTGAAAACCACGGGCATTGATATAAAATAATTGGAAGTTGGCCAGTAAGCCATTTAGTTTCGTTGCCAGTTCTTCGGCTTGTGAAGTTTCAAGACCAATTAAATTTTTAGTTTCCATAATTGAGAGTTTATATGAATAAAATAAGAGTGTACCGGGCTTACTTAAAACACAAAAACAAGACCATCCATTGTAGAATTACCTGCAATAGAGATATAATAACCGCATTAGGTATGGTAAGAAATAGGAATTAATTAGCCGCAGGAAACCCTTTATCGAGCCAGTCGGTCTTTATATTCTTTTCTAAGTTGAGTAACTTAAAATTAGTGAACTTCATCTCCTTCAAAACAGCAACTGCAGGACGCACATTAGGGCAATGTTCGTAGGGACAACAACCGCAATACACAACAATGGCCGCATCTTTTGGCAACTTAGTTAACTGGCTTTTAAATTTATCCAGGTTCTCCTTTTCTTTAACCGAACCTATATCTACAGAATGCGGAATAACAGCACCAGGCCCAATGGAATAAATAGCAGGTAAAGATTTTTTGTTTTGCAGCGTTTGTGCTAATTGTGCAGGCTGCATTAGTTGATCTTTTGTCCAGTTAACAGGATTTTGCGCTTTTAATGCTTGTGATGTAAACATCGGAACGAATACTATTAGTGTCTTTAGAATGGTTAAGATTTTCATGGCTTAATTAAAACGGAAAGGTAGCGTAAAACTTAGGAAGGAAAATGTTATTGGTGATATCCTACCCACCATGTAACGGTTAGGCCTGCTATCGTTTGCTGTATTACTTATATTTACAAAATGAAGGTCATCTATATTATTTGGAATAGTTTTAAAATGGCTTTGCAGGAATTAAAGAACAATAAACTGCGAACTTTTTTATCGCTGTTTGGTATTACCATTGGGATTTTTTGCATCATTGGTGTGCTTGCTACAGTGGAAAGCCTTCAAGCCAAAGTAAAGACTGACATTGCAAGTTTGGGAAGCAACACAATCTATATCGACAAATGGGAGTACGGTGGCGGCCCTGATCGTCCCTGGTGGAAATTTATAAAAAGGCCTTACCCTAAATACCGTGAAATGGAAGCAATAAAAATGCGCTCGCAGTTAGCCTCCGCAGTAAGTTATTCTATAAACGGAAACGGAACGCTTAGCTATAACGATAATGTTTTAACAGGAGTTAGTTGTTATGGCGTAACCTCCGATTTTAGCAGGATCGTTACCGTAAATATTGAATATGGACGATATATAAACGAAACAGATTTTACACAGGGTTCTCCTGTTATAGCAATGGGTTATACTAATGCCGAAAACCTTTTTGGCACGGCAGCGAGAGCTTTAGGGCAATATGTTAAGTATAAAGAAAAAACTTTTAGAGTGGTAGGGGTTATTAAAAAGCAAGGTCAGAGTATGTTAGGTGGCGGTGGCTGGCAATTTGATGAAGCGATTGTTTTGCCCTACCGGATGATGGCGGGAATGTTTTTAGTTGAGAACAGTAGCCCGAGGATAATGGTAAAAGGTAAAGAAAACATTGCATCAGCAGCATTGCTGGATGAACTGCGTGGAATTATGCGTTCCATTCATAGATTAAGCCCACGGCAGGAAGACGATTTTGCTTTAAACGATATAAACATGTTCAGCCAGCAGACGGATGCTATTTTTGGTTCAGTTAATTTAGGCGGCTGGGCCATTGCAGGGCTATCGTTGATTGTTGGCGCATTTGGCGTAGCAAACATTATGTTCGTTACTGTACGCGAAAGAACGAGCCAGATAGGTTTAAAAAAAGCGATAGGCGCAAAAAACAAAACTATACTTACTGAGTTTTTATTAGAAAGCGCATTCTTATGTTTAATGGGCGGATTGATTGGATTACTACTTGTTTTCATACTTACTAAGGTGCTGAGTGCCGTTATGCCCTTTCCTATAAATATTTCTTTAGGCACGTTAACGCTTGCCATTTCAATTTGCCTGATTGTTGGTGTACTTGCTGGAATAATACCTGCAACCATCGCTGCACGAATGAATCCTGTGGTAGCGATAAGAACTAAGTAATGCAAAATGCGGAAGATAGTTGTAAGTTGTAAGGAGTTCTTCTTAATAACTAACATCTATCACCCGTCATCTGTCAACAATTTTAACTACCTTATTTACCCCGTTATCCGTTAACTATTTCAGCGAAAAAACGGCGTTCACTTCAAATTGTAATTTCATTTTTTTGAAATCGATATTTGCTTCCTGCTGGCCTGCATCCATTGCCGCTACTTCGCCTCTCATCTTCATGTTAGCCATCATTGGGTAAGGAGGGTGTACTGTTATTTCGTTAGGTTCGTTTATGGTAACAGCTTCTCCCGCTTTCTCGCCAATAGCTTCAGCAAGATATATAGCTTTTTCCTTCGCTGCTTTTACGGCCTGTATTTTCAATTGCCGTTTAAAGTCTTGAAGCTTGCTGTGCGATACCCTTGATATTAGGAAGTTTTGCGTGGCTTCATCATCTAAACGTTGTACAAGTTCATCCATTTTTTTTGTGGTTGATAACTTCACCTGGTAAGTTATGCTTGCCTTTAGATCAGGGTTTTTCTTCTTATTCTTTTTATACAACCAATAGTTACCATCCCATCCCTGGTAACTTTGTACACTTATATCAGCTTCGGGGATACCGGTACTTAAAGCGGCCTTAACGAAATCGTTTTTAATAGCATCAATATCAGTTTTGCCGCCACCTTTTTTGTCGTATTCACGTAATTGCACTACTACATAAATCTCATCGGGAACAACTTCCATTTCAGCAATGCCTGAAACGTTAATTGTTTTTTCTCTCAGGCTATCCGGTCTGTAATTTTCCTGGCTTATTGCACTAAGGTTTAACAGTGTAAATAAAAGTATTACACCCGTAAATTTTGTTTTCATGTTTAATGTTTTATTATTTTAAAGAGCAGTGTGAAGATATAATTACACAAAGTAAAAAATAACCGTACTGTTCTTAACAATATATTTACATTCCTTATTTTGCATTTCTTTTTTGAATTGTTTGCAAAAACCAACAGCAGATGAGTTCGTTAACCGACAAGTTGAAACACATCCGTATTGTACGTTCTCTTGTATATACAATTGTAGGAGCTCTTTCATACCCGGGACTTGCTATCATTAATAAATTAAAAATTGAGGGAACCGAACATCTTGAGACCCTGCCTAAAAAGAACGTTCTTTTTGTAAGTAATCATCAAACGTATTTTGCTGATGTTATAACGTTTCTTCATATTTTTTGCGCAGTAAAATGGCGTAAAAGAAATAAGCTGGGTATTCCTTTTTATTTGCTTAGCCCCTTTACAAACGTTTACTATGTAGCTGCTGAAGAAACAATGCGGGGAAGTGTGATCAGCAGGTTTTTTACTTTGGCAGGTGCATTAACCGTAAAGCGTACATGGAGAAAAGAAGGCAAAGAGGTAAGACGCGGGCTCGACCCGTCCGACACACGAAAAATTGAAAGAGCATTAAGTTCAAGCTGGGTTATTACATTTCCACAAGGAACCACCCAACCTTTTGCACCGGGACGAAAAGGAACTTCGTACTTAATTAGAAAAAACAAGCCAATAGTTATACCGGTAGTGATTAACGGATTTTGGAGAGCGTTTAGTAAAAAAGGACTGGCTTTTAAAAAGAAAGGAACGTTGCTTACTGTAAGAATAAAAGAGCCCTTAGTAATTGATTATACCCAAACCGACGAGGTTATATTAGAGCAGGTAATGGATTCAATTGAGCAGAGTAAGCGGTTTATGGTGAAGGAAAACATCATGCAATAAATGCAGTGGATAAATAACAATTGTACTAACACCGAAATTTGATAATAAGAAATCATTAGTTGTTTAGCTTACTCTTTTGTAAACAATGCTTTAAGTTCGTTTGCATCATCTGGTTTCATTTTGCCGCCTAATATTAACCTTACCTGTCTTCTTCTCAAAGCCCCTTCAAATAATAAAATCTCATTTTTGGTTTCAGGAATTATCTGCGGAACAGTTCGGGGTTTGCCGGTTTGGTCTAAAGCCACAAAAGTAAAATAAGCTTCGTTGCTTTCGTACTTATGCTGATCAATCATGTCTTCTCCCCAAACTTTTATAAAAATTTCCATTGAGGTATTAAATGCCCTCGAAACCTTTGCTTCGATATGAACTACATTACCAATTTTAATGGGGTTTTTAAAACTAAGATTGTCAACGCTTACTGTCATGCAGGGAGAATTGCAGTGTTTTGCCGAAGCAATGCTCGCTGCAATATCCATCCAATACATTAGCCTTCCGCCCATAAGATTTCCAAAAGTATTGGTATCGTTGGGCAATACAAGTTCATTCATCGTAATAAAACTTTCACTTACTTTCTTTGCTTCCATTAAAAAATATTTGCGCAAAGGTAAAGGTATGAAGCATCAATAGCTGTTCAATAGTAGTTGCTCTGCAAGCCGGTCCTAGGGGTTCCCGTTAGTTTTAAACAAGCAGATAAAATTTTATACAGGGTTAAGAAATTTGTACCAACCCTGATTATTAGCAGATAATTTTTTACTTCTGTATCGTCTACCGATATTCGCATCGAATTACAGCCATGAACATTTCTTTCGAAAATACAGAAAACGCTTTTGCCTATAAAACAACAAAGGAGCTTAAGGAGTCGAAGTTTATTTTTAGAACTATGGGCTACCAGGCCTTGATTGATTTAGGGGTAAGGCTTACGCCACTGGCTATTAAGTTACATTTACCGGTAAGGGGGTTGGTGCGACGAACAATTTTTAAACAATTTGTAGGCGGCGAAACGCTGGAACAAACGGCTGCTACTGCAAGTATGCTTGCAAAATATGGTATTAAAGTTATTTTGGATTACGGCGTTGAAGGCAAAGAAAGTGAAGCAGATTTTGAACATGCAACAGAAGAGTTTATTAAGGTAATAAACTATGCCGCTACTCAGCCTAATATTCCCTATATAAGTGTAAAAGTTACCGGCATTGCAAGGTTCGAACTTTTGAAAAGACTAAACGAAGCTCCGCGATTACGATCCGGAATTCATGATAACGAAGCAGAGGATGAGGAGTGGGAAAGAGTAGTGGAACGGATGTATAGAATTTGCCAGGCTGCTGAAGAAAAAAATGTAGGCGTTTTAATTGATGCCGAAGAAAGCTGGATACAAGATCCTATCGACCGGCTTACCATGGAAATGATGGAAGAGTTTAACCAGGAAAAGACCATTGTCTTTAATACTATTCAACTCTACCGCCACGACCGGCTTCACTTTTTAGATATATCATATGAAATAGCACAACAAAAAGGGTTTTTACTTGGCGTAAAACTGGTGCGCGGTGCTTATATGGAAAAAGAAAGAACAAGGGCTTCTTCAAAAGGACGCCCGTCTCCAATACAAGCTAATAAAGAAAATACCGATAAAGATTTTGATGCTGCCGTTGAATTTTGTCTCGACCGGATTGAAGGTGTTTCGTGTATAGTTGCATCGCATAATGAAAAGAGTAACTTGTATGCAGTTGAATTGATGGAAAAAAAAGGGATAAGGCACGATCATCCCCACATGCATTTTTCACAATTATTTGGAATGAGTGACAATATAACTTTCAACCTTGCTAAAGAAGGATTTTCGGTTAGTAAGTATTTACCCTTTGGTCCTTTAAAAGATGTAATACCATACCTAATGCGTCGCGCAGAGGAAAATTCGAGCGTGGGTGGACAAACAGGGAGGGAGCACGAACTGATAAAAAAAGAACTGGCAAGGCGGGGAGCAAAATAATCTCCTGCTTGTTACTCCCATCCTTAATTATTAATTACATTGGTGAAATTTGCGATCTCTTTTTCACCAATTCTCCCCATCCCGAAAATCATAAATCCATCCGTGAAATCTGCGCTGTAATTTAGCACGATGCAACAGTACCATCAACTTCTCCGTCATATATTAGATAACGGTGTATCTAAAGATGATCGCACGGGTACAGGTACTGTGAGTTGCTTTGGGTACCAGATGAGGTTTGATCTGTGCAAAGGCTTTCCATTGGTTACTACCAAAAAACTGCACCTTAAAAGCATTATTTACGAACTGCTCTGGTTTCTTAACGGCGATACTAACGTGAAATACTTAAATGATAATGGCGTAAGCATATGGAATGAATGGGCTGACGAAAATGGCGATCTTGGTCCCGTTTATGGAAAACAATGGCGAAGCTGGCAAGGTGCAGATGGTAAAGTAACCGACCAGATTGCTGATGTGATAGAACAAATTAAGACTAACCGCGACAGCCGGAGAATGATTGTTAGCGCATGGAATGTTGGGGAGCTTTCGCAAATGGCTTTAATGCCTTGTCATTCTTTGTTTCAGTTTTATACGGCCCCCTCTAACTCCCCCGGCGGGGGAGGAAAAAAAAAGCTTTCGTGTCAGCTTTATCAGCGAAGTGCTGATGCTTTTTTAGGGGTTCCCTTTAATATTGCTTCTTATGCATTGCTTACGATGATGATTGCGCAGGTATGTGACTTAGAGTATGGTGATTTTATTCACACGTTTGGAGATGTGCATTTATATAACAATCATATTGAACAGGCTAAACTGCAGCTAAGCCGTAGTCCGTTTCCTTCACCTGTTATGAAGATCAATCGGAAAGTAAAAGATATTTTCAGTTTTAGATTTGAAGACTTTACGCTTGAGAATTATCAATTTCATCCTGCGATAAAAGCGCCGGTAGCGGTGTGATGTAAGTCATTAGGTCATTTAGTTATTGAGTCATTGGGTCATGAGGTTTCAGAGTTTTTTGCTTATCGGATATTGCTTTTATCACATAAAAATCTCCTTTCCGGCATGGTTATATCACTTATTGTTGCTGCATCTTCTAACAATGTTATTGGAAGTAATAACGCGTTACCCTGGCACTTGCCCGCAGATATGAAATTTTTCAAAAACACTACCTGGGGAATGCCTGTCATTATGGGGCGAAAGACTTTTGAAGCTTTACTAAACAAGGCTTTACCGGGAAGAAACAATATTGTAGTTACGAGACAGAAGAATTTAGAGCTTGCAGGTGCAACAGTTGTTAATGCTTTTAGCGCTGCATTTTCTGCAGCAAAAGAAACTGATTGTAAAGAAGTTTTTGTAATTGGCGGAGGAGAGATTTTTAAGGAGGTTATAGAAGATGCAAATCGGATTTACCTAACAAGGGTGCATACGGTTTTGGAAGGAGATGCTTTTTTCCCTGAGATTGATACTGCAAAATGGAAACAGGCTTCTAACCAGGATTGCTACGCAGATGAAAAACATAAATTTGATTTTTCCTTTCAACTTTGGGAGAAGAGGTAAGAACAAATCCGAAAATCGAAAATAATACTTCGTAATTTGAACTTAGTATTTCGTACTTCGTATTTCATACTTCCTATTTCGAGCTTCGTATTTTGTACTCTTAAATTTCGTCCCTCGTATTTCACACTTAAAAAATGTATTCACCTTTCCAACTTGCCCTTAAATACTTTCATTATTATTTCAAAGCATCCAATGGTAAAGGGCACGGAGTACATTCTCCCTTTGTATTTGAGTTTGTAACAAAGGTGATAAATGACGAACGACATTTTTATGCTTATGATCGAATTGAAGATGTGCGGAGAGACTTGTTACTGGATAAAAAGGTGCTAACCATCCGGGATTTCGGCGCCGGATCAAACGTTTCAAAAAGTAATGAACGAAAAGTAAAGGATATTGCACGAAGTGCACTAAAGTCAAAAAAGTTTGGACAGCTTATGTTTCGTATGGTTGATTTTTATCACCTTAATACTGTAGTTGAACTGGGAACATCTTTAGGTATTACCACTTCTTATCTGGCATCCGGAAATGCGTTAGGCAAAGTTTATACTTTTGAAGGTGCAAACGAGGTTGCGGAAATTGCAAAAGAGAACTTCAAACAATTAGAGCTTAACAATATTGAAATAGTAGAAGGCAACTTTGATGATACCCTGCCCGTTCACTTAAAGCGCATTAATTCTATTGACCTTGCTTTTGTTGATGGCAATCATCGCAAACAACCAACTATACATTACTTTGAACAACTGCTTGAAAAGGCAGGTAAAAATTCCATATTTATTTTTGATGATATTCATTGGAGCAGGGAAATGGAAGAAGCATGGCAGTACATTCAGCAACACTCCTCTGTAACACTCTCCATTGATCTATTTTTTGTAGGAATAGTATTTTTTCGCGAAGAACAAAGAGTGCAACAGCATTTCTCCATTCGTTTTTAGCCGATCAAAAGTTCTTGCCGTCAAAAGATAATGGAGAAAGGATTATTTAGTTGCTAAAAAGATTGAAGAAGCTTTAGATTGGCTTTAACCTCAATGAAGGGCTAAAGGGACAGAGACTGGTAAACGCAGCTACATCGTTTCTTTTCAGCTTCCGTTATTGCCTGCCCCACTAAAAGCAGGGTACAATTATATCAGATTCCTTTGGCGTTTTCCATTAGGTACAACTATGCGAAGTTATCCCAACAAAGGCTTTAATATATGCCTCGCTAATGAATTTCGTTTATAACCTAAAGGGGCAGAAACACGGTTGTGTTCGATAAAGTTCCCTTGTTCCTCCGGTGATTTCAATTACAGATATTAGTAAAATTTATTGCGCCTTTCCTTTCAAGGTAGCAACTGCGCCAATCGCCTTGGTATTGAAACTACGCTTTATATCAACCGCTATGTTATCACCAGAAAAGCGGCACAACATCGTTTGAGTATGCGGACTTTCTATATACCGTAAAACCAGCTCAAGAGTATTTGAGTCGATCCAGGTGTATTCGGCCGCAACTTTGAAAGGCGGTAAGCCTGCCAGGCTGTTTCGTGCACCACTTACCAGGTATGGTCCTCTCAGCGTGGTTTCACCTTGTTGCCAGGTGTTTGCCGCAAAACGAATAGGATAAACTCCGGTATCACGTTTTACTATCACCTCACAAATGCTGTTTTGAAAATTGAACTGGAGTGACCCTATGTTTTGAGCATTCGGTTCCATTACAAAAGTGTTTGCTTTGGTAAGCGAAGGAACCATTGCATCTTTCTTTACCGGTAGAGCAAGTGCTGCCAATTTATTATTCAGGATTCTATCTGCGGCAGTATTTGCCGGAAGCTTACCTTTTTGCATCGCCGGCAGTAATATTTTCCAAATCAGGTTTAATTCGCCTTGCATATCTGCTGTTTCAGATGTAATGGCAATAACGGCATCCTGTTCAGGAATAACGATCGCATACTGCCCGAATGCGCCATCTCCACGATAAGCATTATTGCGGCAGCGCCACATCTGGTAACCATAGCCTTGCTCCCAGTCACTTGAGTCGCGTTTGGCTTGCGAATACCCGGGGTGTTGAATGATGTGCGCGGTACTTGCTTCTTCTACCCAGCCTTGTGGAAGTATTTGCCTTCCGTTCCACTTTCCTTTTTGCAGAAATAGCTGTGCAAATTTTGCAATATCTTCTGTTCTCAATCGAAGTCCCCAACCGCCGGTATTGATGTGTTTAGGGCTTTCTTCCCAATCAGGCTTTGCTATACCCAAAGGTTCAAAAAGCCTTGGTTGCAGGTAATCAATAACCTTTTGACCAGTTACCTTTGATACAATTGCCGAAAGCATATAAGTAGCCATTGAATTGTATAAGAACCGGCTACCGGACTGATACTTTATAGGAACGTTTAAAAACCTTTTCACCCAGTTCGTATCCTGCGAAACAATACCGGTAGGATCAGACTCCTGACCCACAGACATGGTAAGCAAATCTTTTACGGTCAGTTGTTGAAAATTTAAACTAACAGTATCAGGCAATTCATTTGGAAAGAAAGAGACTACTTTATCGCTTAACGACAGCTTTCTTTCGGCACGGGCAAAGCCAACCGCTGTGGCAGTAAAACTTTTGCTTAATGAATACAACGTATGTCTTAAATCCGACCGATATGGATTCCACCAGCCTTCAGCGATAACCTTACCATGGCGAAGCAACATAAAGCTGTGAAACTCATGTTTACTTGCAGCAACCGAATCCAAAAAAGTGCTGATTGCCGATGCAGAAACACCTTCTGCCTCAGGTGTACTACGTTGTAGTGCATTAGCGGTTTGTGCACTTACTTTAAGTTGTAAAAAGGTGGAAAGCAATAAGACGGAAAGCAATGTTCTTTTCATAAGCAGTTTTTGTAACAATCTTTAAGAGATTAACTAAGCAATTTAAAGCTTATTCAATTGTTATAAACGTAAAGTGCAATAATAAAAATGTTTTGTAAAACTATAGAAGCGCTTATTTTTTTACAAGAAAGAGGAATAGTCGGATGAGTTTTATATTACCTGTAGTTGATTAAGAATACCCTGCCTTATATATTTCAATTCCTCTATGGTACGATTATAAGG
>MWYU01000152.1 GCA_002050375.1 Chitinophagales bacterium 62-2 | reverse complement strand
GTTACATTGTAGTCTAAGCTCATCCTTCCTGTTTATTTACTTTTGCTTTAAGTTCATGTATGTTCTGTGATAACATAACGATTGTATTTTTCAGTTCTTCAATATCCTTTGCCCCTGCTACCGGTGCGTCTTTTTCTTCTGCATCACGACCGATAAAAAATGTTGCAAAAGTTGCTGTAACATATCCGAAGATAGTATACCCAAAAATCGCTATTAGGAATGCAAGACCTCTGCCTTCAGGGGTGGAAGGATTAAACTCATTACCGGCTGTTATAACCCGCATTGCCGTCCACCATAAGGCCATGCCATAACTATTGAAACCCGGATTAGGATTTTCGAGTGCATACATACCGGCTGCGCCTCCAAAAGTTACAATGACCGTAACCATTAAGACATAACCAAACGCTCTTCTGTGCATGGTTGCGGCCAGGCTGTTCATACTTCTGTTTAATGTAGAAACAATACGCACACAAGCCTGATACCTCTTAAGCCTCTTAACAGCCGCACAAATCTAAAAATACGGAAGACACGTAAAGCAGGTATTAGCAGGGAAATGGCAGTCAACCAATTCTTTTTTAGAAAAACTCCTTTAGCAGGTGCTAAAATGAACTTAAGAACAAAATCAATAATGAAGATAACCCAAATGATAAGGCTTGTATATTCTAAGGGCTTATTCAAACCCCAAATCAATTCAATAATGAGCAGAATAAGCCATACAAAGCCAAGGAATATCATTGGCCCTTCCAAAAGTTTTTCAACAGATGTAAGGAGTTTTTTTCTTTCACTGTAACAAAGCCGAAAGATTTATTAATCGGGTTTTCGTCTTAGCGGGGTCTTCATTGCCTCGGTTTTGTGCGCTGGCATGAGACCCCGCGGTGCTCATAGTTGCAGGTCTCTGACAGGCAATCGAATGACACCGATCATTAAAACCCTACTCTTGTTCAGCAACGCTCTATTGCCGGACGAAGTCCTGCTGTCATGGAAGATCGAAGTGATCCGCTGGAACACTTCGACCAACGGCGGAGACCGGGTACTGGGCAATAGGATTTGGAGACAACTTGATAGACTACGATCTGTATCTGTATTATAAGTACAAAATCAAATATGAGGTAATATTTGAACATTAGTTTATTATGGCACGAAAATTTTGGCATCTCCTGAAAATGAAATAGCATGTCAAACGAAAACAAAACAAAGCCATCGGACATCAACAAAACATCAGGCACAGGCATACCAGAAAATATGAAGGATAAGGACCTGGTAAAAGATAAAGAGATCACCGAACAATATACTGACGAGGACAAGGATATTGCAGGAAATGTACAAACGAATAACCCTAATCGTAATACGGACAAAACAGATGCGACGAATGCAGGCGGGTATAAAAATTAAGGGTTAATTAAACGAGTTTGTCTTACAGGGATTAGATGTTGTGTAGAAGAAATGATACAGCGATGATCTTACAGTCGTCGCCTGTAGATGGTTTCTGTGGCTTTGGACTCCATGCCGCCGGGAGTAATATTGTATGCTGTAAGTTTAATATTGTCATGATCTATAAGGTCGATTTCAGTTTTCCATCCCCACGTTTCCGGCTGTTCGCCACCTGATGAGTAATGTCCCAATGCAGAAAAAAAGGTGTCTTTGATTCACTCTTGGAAAACATGATACCTGTGCCCATGTGAAAAGTATCGATCCAGGCACTTTGAAATGTTTGCGATTGCAGGTGGTAGCCAATGATAGTCAAACCTTCAAAACTGTTGCCCTGGAAAATACCTTTGTATTCGTGTTATACAAACCTGCCATCAAATAAAGGCCTAAAGGTGCCTTCAATAACACTCTCATGTACAACCTCATTTGTATCGAACCAGGTACATGTGGTGCCTTCCCAATCACCTGCCAGTTGTAGTAATTG
>MWYU01000258.1 GCA_002050375.1 Chitinophagales bacterium 62-2 | reverse complement strand
TGCAGGTAAATATCAATGTTTTCATCATTCTCCAGCAAGCGAAGACTGGAAAGAATTTGCTTATATAAGTGTGCCTTTAAATTTGATAACTGTAATTTTTTAATGGAAGGATTTTTCTTCAGCAACGAAGCTTCATCATACTCCTGCATCTTATCCAATGCATCAAATAGCTGGATGATCTTTAGATCTTCACCTGAAGAATTTCGGGTAACATATAATTTAAAATTGCGTTTCTCCGACTTCTGAAGTGAATGTATTAGTTGAAATAATGTATCGGTTGACCTATTGGGCATCGTAATATCTTTTCGCCGGAATGCAGTGCCAGCAAGAGCTTTAACAACTTTATAGTTTTTTCAGCAATGTAAAATTCGTAAAATTATGATTAGTAATAATTGTTTTATGAATCTATATTCGGGATTGGAGTAAGTTTTGTTCCGCATGAACCCATCATCCCATACTCCATTTTTTAAACTCTAATTCACTTGTTATGCAGTCAAAGCGAGTCTTGATTTTCGATACAACCCTTCGGGACGGAGAACAGGTGCCGGGTTGTAAGCTGAATACAAAAGAAAAAGTTGAATTAGCAGTACAGCTTGAGAATTTAGGAGTGGATGTTCTTGAAGCAGGTTTTCCTATTTCAAGTCCTGGTGATTTTGAATCAGTCACAAGCATTTCGCGCATCCTCAAAAATGTTACTGTGTGTGCATTAAGCCGGGCTGTACAAAAAGATATTGAGGTGGCCGCACAAGCTTTAAAGTATGCTAAACGTCCACGAATTCATACAGGTATTGGTACTTCCGACTATCATATCAAAAGCAAGTTCAACTCAACAAGGGAAGAAATTTTCCAACGTGCGGTTCAATGTGTAAAGTGGGCAAGGAACTTTACTGACGATATAGAGTTTTATGCAGAAGACGCGGGTCGAACTGATAATGAATACCTGGCAAAAGTTATAGAAGCAGTTATTGCAGCAGGAGCAACAACAGTAAATATTCCTGACACTACCGGTTATTGTTTGCCGCATCAGTATGGAGAGAAGATCGCTTACTTAAAGAACAATGTTCCAAATATTGATAAGGCAGTTATCTCATGTCATTGCCATAACGACCTTGGGTTGGCCACAGCAAATTCTATTTCGGGAGTACTTGCCGGGGCAGGACAAATTGAATGTACCATAAACGGACTGGGCGAAAGAGCCGGTAATACATCGTTGGAAGAAGTGGTAATGATAATGCAACAGCATAAAGATTTAGGTTATTATACCAACATCAATTGCAAGCTTTTAAACCCGATGAGCCGTGCTGTTTCAGATGCTATGCGTATGCCTGTTCAGCCTAATAAAGCAATTGTTGGTTCTAATGCATTCTCGCATTCCTCAGGCATTCACCAGGATGGATTTTTGAAAGATGCAGAGACTTATGAAATTATCAACCCAAAGGAAGTAGGCGCAGATGAAAGTAAAATTGTGTTAACAGCACGAAGTGGCAGAAGTGCATTAGCGCATCGTTTTCAAAAGTTAGGGTTTACTTACAGCCGCAACGACATTGACGTATTATACCAGGAATTTTTAAAAGTGGCAGACTCAAAAAAAGAGATTCAGGAAGAAGATTTATTACAACTGGCACATCATTATCACAACGAAGTTGAAGTGGCAGTTTAAAAAATGTGTCCACACTTATTACATAACTTATTAAAAAATACTCCCCTTTAGGGGCTGGGGGCTTATGGGTAAAACATTAGTTGAAAAGATTTGGGATAAACACGTAGTCAAGTCCATACCTGATGGGCCGGATGTATTATATATCGACAAACATTTAATACATGAAGTAACCAGCCCGCAGGCGTTTGCAGGTATTGAAAAAAGAGGACTGAAAGTGTTTCGTCCGCAACAAGTGGTGGCAACTGCTGACC
>MWYU01000360.1 GCA_002050375.1 Chitinophagales bacterium 62-2 | reverse complement strand
TGATTATCCATTACCCAAAAGCCTTATACTCGGCCTCAACATATCCTTTTGATGAGCCTTTTAAAACATATAGAAATGAAAAAGAACCTTATTCCTGTAATATTAATTTCCCTTGTTATAGGGGCATGTAAAAAGAGCTTCATTGAATTAAATCCTATTTCAACGGTAAGTTCGGATGTTTTATATAAAACAGATAAAGACTACCAGGACGCAGTAGTTGGAATTTATAACGGATTGCGTTCGCCGTATCAAAGTTTCTGGCAATTCGGCGATCTGCGTGCAGATGATACAAAGCATGATCCTGCCAATGGTCTTGAACAAATCCGGGTGGACAATTTTACCATGGATAATGATGATGCAATATTAAGAAATGCCTGGAGAGACTATTATATTATCATTAACCGGGCTAATACTGTTTTATCCAATATTGAAAATGCAGACACCGCGATTGTAAAAAATAAAGCACGACATATAGGAGAAGCAAAGTTTGTGAGGGCTCTTGTCTATTTTAATCTGGTAAGAATTTTTGGAGACGTGCCTATGGTAACTACCGGTAAAACCATTGAAGACGCTTATAAAACCGGCCGCGATAAAGTTGATAAGATTTATGATGAAGTTATCATTAGCGATTTAATGGATGCAGAAAATAAATTACCACAAACTTACACCGGCAGCGATGTAGGAAGGGCTACGAAAGGCGCGGCTAAAGCTTTACTCGGCAAAGTATATTTAACAAGAAAAGACTTTGTAAAGGCCGAAGCTAAATTAAAGGAAGTGACAACGATGGGATATGCGCTGCTGAAAAACTTCAATGACCTTTTTGACTACAACAAAAATGAACACCATAGCGAATACATTTTCGATATTGAATACCTTGATGGAGGACTTGGGTTAGGCAGTAACTTCACGAATACTTTTACCCTCGAATTCCAATTTGGTGGCAAACCGCTTGTAGACGAATTGGCAAAAATATATGGCATACTGCCCGGAGCACTAGGTGGAAGTGCAGGTAATCCCACTGAAGCTTTATTCGCTGCATTTGATCCAACAGACTTACGAAAGGATATTACAGTTGCCAAAGGTGTTATCGGCCTCAATGGAACATATATCCCCTTATCTACTACCGGCGTATCATCCTTCACAAAAAAATATATGGGCCCTCTAAAAGCTAATAACGATAGTAAGGCCAACTGGAAGGTGATACGTTATGCAGATGTTCTGTTAATGTACGCTGAGGCTTTAAATGAAAATGGTAAAACAACTGAAGCGCTTGGGTTTTTAAACCAGGTACGTACCAGGGCAGGTTTAAAAGACCTGACCAATCTTACACAAGCTGCCACCCGGGAAAGTATTTACCAGGAGAGAAGATTTGAATTGTACTTAGAAGGCCACAGATGGTTTGACCTTGTAAGGACAGGACGTGCGCTTAGCGTTATGCAGCCTTTTGGCATGAAGCCTTACATGACAGTTTTCCCCATACCTCTCCGGCAAATAGAATTAATAAACAACCGCGCAGTCTTTCCGCAAAATCAGGGGTATGAATGATGGTGTCAATGATGATAAAAAGTGGGTGGAAGATCGGGGGTTCATAAGTCTTTGAATATTCTAAATGGCCGTAAAGCAGATACTGAAGCAAATAGGTAAATAGAATGGCAGAAAGATGTTTGTTGGATTTTTTCCCGTATGGTTATGAACTAAAAATTTATAAGTGCAAGCAAAAATAAAGTGTTTAACACAAAGTTTTATCTACCATATAAAACGAATTTGGTTACCGGTACTATTGTTATTGTTTCTGATGCCTGGAATAAAAACGTCTGCCCAAACAAGAAATGCTATGGGCATTATTGTAGGAGGGGCAAGACCACCGGATGAGCAGGTAGTTGCAGGGAAACCACTTTCCGCATGGCGGCCTGTGGG
>MWYU01000113.1 GCA_002050375.1 Chitinophagales bacterium 62-2 | reverse complement strand
CTTTACAAACAATACTGCAAAAGCTGGGAGAGCATAAGCCAGAACTTCAACGGAAATATCCTGTATCAGGTATCGGTGTATTTGGTTCTTATGCCAGGGAAGAAGCTACCGACCAAAGCGACATAGACATAGCGGTAGAAATTACAGCTCCGATGGGTTTAGATTTTATTGAGATGGCTGATGAAATTGAAACATTGTTCGGTGTAAAGACAGATGTGGTGCCTATTCGCTCGATAAAGCCGCAATACCTGGAATATGTAAAAAAGGATATGATATATGTCTGAAAGAAGGCCTTCTATGTTTATAACAAGTCGAAAAAAATTTATTGCTAATTTTATATCATGAAATTCCCTAAGATAATGTCAGTGACGGCAATTGGAAAATATAAGCTATGTGTGAGGTTTTCTGATGCAAGTGAAGGTGAGTATGATGTAAGCCACCTTGCAGGTAAAGGAGTGTTTAAAAGCTGGGATACAGATAATAATTTTTCTAAAGTTTCTATTAACACTGAATCCGGCGCTATTACATGGCCGGGAGAATTAGATATTGATACTATTAATGTTTATTGCAAAATAAAAGGGCTGGATGTTGATGCATATTTAAATTCAAAGCAACAGCATGCCGCGTATTAGTAGTTTTTACGGTATAGTAATTTGGATGTACTGGAACGATCACAATCCTCCTCATTTTCACGCAACTTATGGTGATTTCGAAATTCTGATACGCATCACCGACCTTTCAATATATTCCGGCTCATTGCCCTCAAGAGCATTTGGCCTTATAATGGAATGGGCATCACTTCACCAGAACGAATTAATGGAAAATTGGGTTCTATTAAAAGAAGAAAGGAGTGTAAAAAAAATAGAGCCATTAAAATAGCCATGTTCCTGAGAGATTTTTTACGTGAAGACGAGAACGAAAAGCATTTGCATCAGAAACTTTCGAACAAGAATTTCAGGTTTTGTATCCTTGCCTTTAATGCGGCTCATGTTATAGCTCCGAACACAGAATATCTAAGTGACAAACATGCAAAGTAGAAATAAACTAAATTTGGAAAACGAAATTTATGTCTGTCAATCCTCAATATACTTTCGATAATACCGGCAACCCTGTAGGTGTTTTCTTAACTATTACCGATTGGTATCAAATAACGCAAGAGCTGAATATAGAAGTACCTGAATGGCAGAAGAAATTGATTGATCTCCGTTTAGAGGACTACGATAAAAACGTTACACTCATGCAGGATGCAGATGAATTTTTTGCTCAATTGGATAGAGAGGATATGAAATGAGAAAATATTCTGTGCTCATACTTCCGTCGGCAAAAGAAGACATACGCGAAGCAAGAAAATGGTACAGACAACACAATGATCAGCTTCCACAAAAGTTTACAGAGGAATTAAAACTTATAACCGAAACTCTAAAATTGCGCCCTGCCGTACATGCAATCAGGTATAGAAATGTAAGGTTTGCACAGCTATATAAATTTCCCTATTCCATTCACTATTTCATTGATGAGACTTCATTTACTGTAAACATTATTGCTGTCTGCCATACAGCAACTAATCTCAAAAGGTAGTCCCGCGATTGCAACAGCTCGTGGAGTAAGTGAAGCCATGCGTGCCTTTAGGCTGGCTCATATTGCAGCTTCTTGTCTCCTTATCATGCACAGCAGCTATATGGCAACAGTAAGCTGTATCAATTAGGTATAACATAATTAGTAATGAAGCTCAATATTTATACTATTACCCCTTATGCTCAATCAAAAACAACTTACAAGCCTCAGTAAATTCATCAGCCTCGTCCTCCGTCATAAGCCCGAAACTATTGGCTTGACACTCGACGAAAAGGGTTGGGCTGACACAACTACCCTAATCGATAAAATGAACAGCAAGGGTTTGAAAATTAGCATGGAGTTATT
>MWYU01000085.1 GCA_002050375.1 Chitinophagales bacterium 62-2 | reverse complement strand
CCTTTCAGCAGCTCTGAAACCATTTTTAACTAAAAATTCACCACGGTTATTCTGGTTGTCTTACCACGTTTTAATGTTCTGACAAAACTACTTTGATCAAGTTGGCGTTCTGGTTATAAGATTTTAAGAATAACGTAAAGTGTAAGTTATCCGAATTTTAACCCTGCTAAATCGGATGAAATAACTTCAAATTATAAATAGTTTAAGAACAATTTTAAATACATAAAGCATTTTACACTATTCGGTTCTTTGCCCATTATGACGCATTTTTTTTAGTTGTGCATCAATCGCATCTTCCGTCATGGGTGATAAAATTCTATTTTTTAGATCAGATATTTTGGAAGCTTCGTTTTTCGTATCGATGAATGTACCATCCATTACTTCAAGAATTTCAAGTTCTTCCAGATGCTGAAGTAGTTTCCTTACTTTATCATTTTTTAATCTTATCATCACCGTTTCCATTAGTTGTATTTTTATGAAAATGCGAAGTTCTCTGTTTGCAGCTATTTGTTTTCATTTAACGAACTATTCTTGACCGAAAATTTCTGCATACTTATTTTCAAGTTGTATTGCTTCTTTCTCTGTTAAAGCAGCAAACTCCTTCGCCTTTGCTCTTTCTGAAAGCTTCCCGTTACCCTGCTCAAGAAAACGGACAAGTAAAGAGACCGTCTTGTCTGGCATATCAAAAAAATCGTCTACATAGGCTTTCATTCGGTCATACTTTTGAAGATAATCAACTTCTTGCGGGATGGTCTCCTTAACTGTTTGTTCCACGCAACTATATAAGAACTCAGCTTGTTTAGTCGCATCAAAATAACGGTAAAGGTCTGCTGTCTCGTTCAAAATTTCTATGTTGTTATCTGGGCTGATTTTCCATTCGATAAGCTCAAGCCTGGGGAGGGAGACCGTTTCCAGCACTTGTCGGTATTCCTCTAATCTTTCAAGAATAACAGACGAAACCGGAAAAATAATTCCTTTAGGTACATAGTCTTTATGCAAGAGCACATGATGTATTAGATAACGATGAATACGGCCGTTTCCGTCAACAAATGGATGGATGAAGACAAATCCAAAAGCAACTAATGCTGCTGCGATCACAGCATCAAACGATGCATCTTCCAATTTTAAATTCGTTTCAATTAATCCTTCTATCAAAGAATTAATATCAGTCCATTTAGCAGAGATGTGATCTGGTATAGGTACTCCTGTTTTCCGGTCATGTTCGCCAACGAAGCCTTCCTGCTCACGCCAACCCATCTCTGTAAACCGAGGGTTATCTATAACTATTTGCTGCAAGCGAATTAGCTCGTCTTTTGACAAAGGTTTTTGACCTGCTGCCCAATTGCTCTTCCCCACCGTTGGGCTCTGTTTTGTGGTGGCCGCTCTCCCTCAATAGCATAAGATGCTTTTGAATCTTTTAATAGCAGGAAAGCTGCTGCTCTTGCCATTACATCGGGATGGATTTTCCCCAATATCTTCTGAATTTGGTTAGGGAAGTTTTGGGCAATATAATTTAAGAGCTTAGGGGTTTTTCGTATCATAGGGCAAAAGGAACTAACACCAGGAAGGTTATTCTTAACTCTGTGCCTTTTAGATATTTCAGTTGTCCCTGTAAACTGCATGCTCTCATTTACCAGCTCAATATAATTGCTTGTGGTTAAGTCAGGCAACGGGAGTTTTTCATTTAAAAGCCATTCATAGAGGAACCATATTTTTCTGCTATATTGACCTGTTGGCTCTTTTTGAATCACTTCAAGAATTGCTGTTTGTCCTACTTCTTTAAAGACAGTTTTCAATATTCCTAAATCCAGCGGTTCATATTTCAGGGCAAAAGTTAAGTGCCCGCCCAAGCTTTCCTCTGGTTGATACCTCGGAGTGAATATCATCCATTCCTCAGTCTCATATTTCTTATGTTTAGCAC